>NZ_JBVFXW010000044.1:0-24149 GCF_055522395.1 Psychrobacter sp. TPE 89C | reverse complement strand
TATAGTAATAAAAAAGACGGCATCTGCCGGCTTTTTTATTACTGTTGTTTAGCGACAATACAAGCAGGCACTGTCCACCTATATTATAAATATGCTAATGGCGCCTGTTTGTGCATACTCGATACCTCTTAATTACGCTCAAAATTTAGCGCATAAAAAAGACCGTCCGTAGACAGTCTTTTTTCAAACCAACACTATTATATATTTAGATTTATAGCAAAATGCGGCGTGGATCAGCCAGTAGCGTTGCAATATAACGGGTGAATACTGCAGCATCTGCTCCATTAATCACACGATGGTCATAAGACAGCGACAACGGTAGCATCAGACGTGGCTCAAAGTTTTGCTTTTTGGCATCCCAACGTGGCTGCATACTTGCCTCAGACACACCTAAGATACCGACTTGTGGCCAATTCACCAATGGTGTAAATGCTGTACCACCTAGATTACCTTGGCTTGAGATAGTAAAGCTAGCTCCTTGCAAATCTTTGGTGCTGAGCTTCTTATCACGCGCTTTAACAGCAAGCTCACCGATTTCGATAGCAATCTGCTTCAGACCTTTATCTTGCACGTTTTTGATAACAGGTACGATGAGGCCGTCATCAGTTGCCACTGCAATACCCATATTGACACTTTTACGCAAGATAACTTGAGTATTGTCATCGCTTAAATGACTATTAAAGCGTGGATGCTGAGTCAATGCGTAGGCAGTCGCTTTGACCACAAAGGCCAAGATGGTGAAGCCAATACCTTCTGCCTTCATGCCACCTTTTAGCTCACCACGTAGTTTTTCTGTCTCAGTGATATCTGATAAGTCAAACTGCGTCACTTGTGGTAGCAATGTATTGTAATTGAGCTGTGGTATCGATACTTTCTGTAGACGGCTAAGGTCTAGTGTCGATGTTTCACCCCAAATCTCAGTATTACTCATATCAGGTAAGCTCGGTAAGCCTGAACTCGCCACACCACTGCTAGCAGGTGCTGCTTTTTGAGTGGTCAGACTCTCTTTGACATGTGCAAACAAGTCTTCTTTTAGAATACGATCATTCAGTGCCGAACCGCTCACTTTTGTGATATCCACACCCAACTGACGTGCAAGCTTACGTACGGCTGGACCTGCATAGACATCGACCAGCTTTTCATTTACTTGTGTTTCTGTCAGCTTGTCAGCTTTCTTACTGGCGGCCACATTAGACGTTGTAGATTTTTCTGCCTGTTTTGGTTCACCAGTTGTTTTAGCAGCAGCTTTCTCTTCTGATTTGGCTGGTGCTGAATCTTTCGACTCAGAACTATCTGATGCAGACTCACTCTCATCAGCAGCGTCTGTACCACTGCTCATGATAACGATAAAGTCTTGACCATTAGCGACCATGTCACCTGTCTGGACTAAGATTTTTTCAATCTTGCCGGCTTCTGGTGCTGGTACTTCGACAGAGGCTTTGTCAGATTCGATCAATAAAATCGACTGATCCGCAGTCACGATGTCACCAACACTGACCATAATCTCAGAAACTTGCGCTTCATCGACGCCTAGATCAGGTAATGCATGAGTCGTGGCTTTGCCAGCGTTAGACACAGGCTTTGCACTAGACTCTGATGACTTTGATTCAGTCTCAGCTGTCTCAGCTGGCTCAGCTTTTGCTTCTGTCTCTGGTGCTGCCTTAGTATCTTTTGCGTCATCAGCTTTTTGATCGGCATCAGATGCGCTATCATCACTTTCTGCGCTGTCTTCTGCACTTTCAAGCTCAATCAGTACCATACCTTCACTGACTTGATCACCGATCGCAACACTAATTTTGGTAACTTTACCAGCAGCAGAGCTTGGGACTTCAACTGAGGCTTTGTCAGATTCTAATAATACGATGTTGTCATCTTTTGCGATGACATCACCGATTTCTACCATAATCTCGCTGACCTCGGCGCTATCAACACCCAAATCGGGGGCTTTAATGTCCATGATTTATCTCCTAGTCTTATGGTTATTATTCTTTGACATCACCATCATTGAGTACATTTGCATCTGCTTGATCTTCAGCACGACCTTCACTACTGATTTCTTCGTCGTCTTCAGCGATAAACTCAGGGACAGGCGTTGGATTGACATTACCTGGTGCTGGCGCATCTGGAGAATGATCCGAATAAGACTGCTGTTGCCATGCAGGTGGCTGATCGACATCGATACCTAGGCTTGAAATCGCGTCTTTTACCAGACGCATCTCAACTTCACCTTCATCCGCTAAACGTTTAAGCGTTGCAACAACGATATGCGCGGCATCAACGTTGAAGAAACTGCGTAAGTTTTCACGAGTATCAGAGCGGCCATAGCCGTCAGTCCCTAGCGTGGTGTAAGGACGATTGTCTGGTAACCAAGCACGGATCTGCTCTGAATAGTTACGCATATAATCTGTCGCAGCGACGACGATACCTTCGTGCGGTGCCAATTGCTCAGTCACCCAAGGCACTTTCTCTTCATCCATTGGATGTAAGCGGTTGTAGTCATCACAGACCATACCGTCACGAGTCAACTCATTAAAGCTGGTCACGCTCCATACGTTAGACGTAATATTGAACTCGTCTTTTAGGATCTGTGATGCTTTTTGCACTTCACGTAAGATAACACCTGAGCCCAATAGTTGTACTTGTGCTGAGCCATTGTCCTCGAGCAAATACATACCACGTTTGATACCTTCCTCGGCACCTTTTGGCATTTCAGGTTGCTCATAGTTCTCATTCATTAGCGTTAGGTAATAGTAAACGCGCTCGCCTTCACCATACATGCGGCGTAAACCATCATGCATAACCACTGCTAACTCATAACCAAAGCATGGATCATAGGTCACACAGTTAGGCACGACATTGAACAAGATTTGTGAATGTCCATCTTGATGCTGCAAGCCTTCGCCGTTAAGCGTTGTACGGCCAGCGGTTGCACCCAATAAGAAGCCTTGTGCCTGACAATCGCCTGCTGCCCAAGCCAAATCACCCACGCGCTGGAAACCAAACATCGAGTAGTAGATATACATTGGAATCATCGGTAAAGCGTTTACAGAATAGCTGGTTGCCAAAGCAATCCAAGTACTCATTGCGCCCGCTTCGTTGATACCCTCTTCTAACATGTGACCATCGATGGCTTCTTTATAGCCCATCAATGCTTCACTGTCTTCTGGCGTGTATTTTTGACCAACAGCTGAGTAGATACCTAATTGACGGAACATACCTTCTAGACCGAAAGTACGCGCTTCATCAGGCACGATCGGTACGACGCGATCTTGGATGTCTTTGTTTTTTAACATCGCTGATAGTAAGCGGACGAATACCATGGTCGTCGATTGCTCTTTACCATTACTGCCTTTTAATACCCGATCGAACATCGATAATTCAGGGATATTCAGTGGAATATGACCACTGCGACGGTTTGGTAAATGACCACCCAACGCTTCACGACGGCCTTTGAGATACTTCATCTCCGCTGAACCTTCTTCAGGGCGGTAGAATGGTAGGGTCTCTAACTGTGCGTCGGTAAATGGTAAGTCGAAACGATCACGGAAATACATCAAGGCTTCTTGATCAAGCTTCTTGATCTGATGCGACTTATTGACCGCTTGCGTTTGAGCAGATAAGCCATAACCTTTAACGGTTTTAACCAAAATAACCGTTGGCTGACCTTTGGTTTTCATTGCTTCACTAAATGCGGCATAAACTTTAACTGGATCATGTCCACCACGGTTTAAGCGCGAGATCTCTTCGTCAGTCAACGCATCTGCCATTTCTTCTAACTCTGGATATTTACCGAAGAATTCTTTGCGGGTAAATTCAGGCGTGCGCGCTTCATACAACTGATACTCGCCATCAACCACTTCTTCCATGCGCTGCTTAAGCACACCTGTATGGTCTTTACCAAGTAATGAATCCCAGTTGCCACCCCAAATAACTTTGATGACTCGCCAGCCTGCGCCGCGGAATACTGACTCTAGCTCTTGAATGATTTTACCGTTACCACGGACTGGACCATCAAGACGCTGCAAGTTACAGTTGACTACCCATATGAGGTTGTCCAGCTTCTCACGACCAGCCAGAGAAATAGCACCTAAGCTTTCTGGCTCATCCGTTTCACCATCACCTAAAAACGTCCAAATCTTACGACCTTCTTTTTCTAGCAATCCACGATTTTCCATATAGCGATGTACATGGGCATGATAGATAGACATGATTGGGCCAAGTCCCATCGATACGGTTGGGAACTGCCAATAATCAGGCATTAGATATGGATGTGGATAGCTTGATAGACCTTTGCCGCCCACTTCACGACGGAAATTGTCGAGCTGATCTTCGGTCAAACGGCCTTCTAAATAAGAGCGCGCATAGATACCTGGCGCTGAGTGACCTTGATAATAAATCATGTCACCACCGAAGTGATCGCTAGCCGCACGGAAGAAATGATTAAAACCCGTTTCATAAAGTGTCGCACTAGAGGCGAATGTCGCTAAGTGACCACCCAAATCATCATCGTTTTTATTGGCACGCATAACCATAGCAAGTGCGTTATAACGAATCAAAGCACGTATTTTACGCTCCATGCCTAGATCGCCTGGGTACATTGGCTCATCTTCGACAGCAATACTGTTAACGTAAGCGGTGTCTAATCGATTGAACGGCAGTCCTTCTTGAACTGCCATGTTGTACAAAGCTTTTAGCAAAAACTGAGCACGATCTTTGTCTGCATGTTTGAGTACAGACTCAAAAGCTTGCAGCCATTCCTGTGTTTCGGTGCTATCAGCATCCTTATAATAATTCATCTTTGTTGTCCTTGTTTGTCAGTCAATCCTACTCAATAGCAGGAATTTATAAAATCAAAGTATTACTCAATACTGTCTTACATACATGATGTGCTCAATGACTTCCTTGTTAATTTTAAGAAGTTACGTTTCATATTGAAGCTTGTATGACTGTACTTCACCGCTCCACAATATCGAACCGTTCAATATAACGATTCTAAAAGCAACAGTACTATCCATTACATACGAATGAAATAGTTAGTTAGTCAGGACAAAGTCATCACTCAACGCCTACAGCCAATTATCAAACGATAATAACTCTCTATTATAGGCGCTTATGACCTAGATGTTTATAGCTGTAGAGAAATGAAGATATGACAAGTATTTTTAAAATAAATAATGATTAGTTTTTTTAAAAATACTTGTCATATAAAAGGACGTTTTTTTACTCATAAAAGCATTCCTATATTAATTGCGTAACAAAAATATGCGCCCTATCGTACTAAATCGACCGCTGGTAACTTTAAGCTAGATTAAAGTTGCATTGCTCATTAATATCTTATATTGGTATATTTGTACGAATATGGTTAACCATCGTATCGATTAGGCAAACTTGATTCTTGGGAAGAGTGACATGTACAGAGCTATAAGAAACATAGATAGGCTAACCTTTTGTTCGATGAAGAGCTATAGAGGTAAGACTTTGGGCTTCATAAGTTTCATTACATTGCTATCTGTAAATACAGCATCGTTTGCATTGGTCGCCAACCCAGGTGCAATATGCCCTGACTACACAACTAAAGACAGTCTGGGTGTCAGCGATTACTCTAAGCTTTTGACTTCTTCTTCCGGAAACACCTACGAAAATATGTCTGGTACCTTATCAACTGGTATACCTCTGAAAATAAATATGAAGGTATCGGACTCTAATGTTAGCACCTCTAGTACTACTGTTCAGGGTACTTCGGTCAACCCTGCTATCCGTCTTTTGAGAACGTTTAGCAATCCACAAGGATATACAGACGTTACACTAAATTTTCGGAATAGCGTAACTGATAAACCTATTTATTTAAATAATGCTGCATTAAGCCTATTTGATATTGATAAAAACGTTAGTTCGGGTACTGGCTGGGACGATTATGTACTAGTAACAGGTGTTACGAAGAGTAGCAATTCGTTTCCTAGTACTTTTCAAAGCTTGACTACTTCTGGAAGTAAGGTAACAAATTTATCAGGCCTACGGCTAGCGGCTAACAGTGCAAACTTCAACTGCTCTTCGGACTTAGATACACAGTGCCAAGGTTCCATCAGTTTCTCTGAACCGGTCTCCTCAGTCACAATACGCTATACCAATACTAGTAATGTTACTGTTCCTACTGCTCAGCGAATAGAGTTTCGTTTAGACAATTACTGTTACAACCCAGAGTATATATTCTCTGGTACGGTATTTGATGATAATGGTGGTATCACTGCTACTCAGGCAAGTGCTACCAACGCTAATCTGACCACTGGCAATTATGCAAACAATTCCAATTATTTCAATGGTGTGTTTAACCCTTCTGCACCAGAAACAGGTATTACAGGTAGTACAGTACGGCTAGCTAATTGCTCTAATACATCTACTACTTATCCGACACAATCAATCACTGGTGACAAGGATCCTGTCGGTGAATATCAGATTAGTATTTCTGGAACAACATTGGCTAATAATACTGATCTCTGCCTGATAGAGAGTCGAACAGGTACCACTTACCCTATTCGCACTAACAGTGAAAGCAGAAAGATTATTTTCTCACCAACTACCTATAACTATTTAAACAATGACTTTGGTAGAGTGATTTCTGAAAATGCTGCATTGGTACTCAGAAAAGCTCAATATATTAATGATTGTCCATCAACGATCAACTACACTGCGACTGCTATAAATACTTCAGGAAATTCAGACCCTACAAAAGGCTTTAGCGAAAGTAGTATCAATGGCAATCTCGTACCTGGGCAATGTATTGCCTATAGAATTACTGCTACTAATCGTGCAAATATTGACATTAATAATTTTGTGATGAAGGATGTTCTTCAGCAACAAGGTAAAGGTGGCGCTATGGTTACATCCGTATTAGCCAACCCTGCACTTTCCACAACTGACTATACTGCTACTGAGAATCCACCAATTGGAACAAATGGTGAGGTGAAAACTAAATCTCTTACATTATCGTCAAGAGCAAAACGAGATTTTTACTTTAATACTAAGTATGGAAGTACTGTGAATACTCAGTAGCTATTCCTTCTTGCAACCTTATGTTATTACTGGTTTTGTTTCTAACAAAAAAAGCCCTGTCTTATGAGATAGGGCTTTTACCGTTTGGCTACCTCGAAACACCTTTTGTCGTCTTTGTAGTGAATATTTGTATTGTTTACGTGACAATAAGATAAAGAGAATATGTAAGCTTTCTACAGACAATACTGATATCAAATTGTAGACAGTTTTAATATAAACCCAGACATCATAACCTCAATGATAGTAAGGTCTAAGAAAGGATTTTATATGAAACGTTTTAAACTTTTACACAATATTCTGTTAGCAACTGTAGCTTCTACTTGTTTGCTAAATATAGCTCATGCTGATGATGCTCTAAAAATGGAACTGACTGCCGATCAAGTCATAAAAAATGCTGATGGTAAAACAGTCTATTCGCCAGTACGTACAGCACCAGCAGGGACTGTTATTCAATACAAAGCAACTTATACCAACACCGTTAATAAAGATATTAATGACCTAATGGTGACGCTACCTATTCCTGCAAATATGACATTTACAGGTGAGGCAAACCCTGCTAGTGCACAAGCCAGCATCGATGGCAAAAACTATGCTGATATGCCTCTAATGCGCAAGGTTGATGGCAAGATGGTCAAGATACCCTACTCTGAATACCGTACGCTACGCTGGAATATTAAATTATTACCCGCGAAAAAAGCAGCGGCAGTTGCTCTTAATACTATTGTCAACAAATAACCCTTAACCTTGCCAATTTCATTCTTTGGAGATCTACCGCATGAAACCAAATTCCTTTAAGTATTCAGTGTTAGCTGTTGGTGTTGTAACTGCAATGGGGGTTACTACTGCCAATGCTGGTACTCAATCAGGAGCTACGAGTAATGGTGCAGCCCCGATCAATAACGTCGCGACTGCAAGCTATAGTGTCGGTACTGTTGCTCAGCCAACCGTTACTTCTAACACTGTAACTGTCAACGTCAGTGAGACAGCTAACTTCTCATTAGTCGCCATTAATGGTGCCGATGCTTCCGATGACAAAAATGAGAATATAACGACTACTCCAGGTAATGGTGCTACGTTTAATCATGCATTAACCAACAACGGTAACGTTGCTGATACTTATACGATTAACACTACTGGTGATAACGATAATACTATCACTACAGCTACTCCAGACTATCCTCTAGGTACTGCAGGTGCAAACGGTATTACCTTCACTATTTTGCAAGCAAATGGTAGTGCGTTAACTACTGCTCAAATTGCGTCATTAGCAGGTCAAGCTCAAACTGGCACTCTTAGTAATGGTGGCAAGATTAAACTACCACCAGGCTTAAAAGCTGATCTTAGCTATACAGTAACGACACCTAGTACGCGTTTAGGTGGTGACATTGCTGTTGGTACTTTAACAGCAACGAGTACCTTTATTGCTGCTGCGACCACAACTCCAAAAGTTCCTACTCTAGTTAACGAAAACCAAATCATCGTTAAACTGCCTACCTTTAAGATCGCAAAAACAGCAACTAGTAATGTGGATTTGTCAGCTACTAACCCTCAGATTGACTACAAAATCACCGTAACTAACGTCGATACAGCTTATAGCGCTATCGCAGATAATTTCGTTATCAGAGATGTACTACCTGCAGGTATGACCTTAACTGGTAATGTGACAGCATCGGGTTTGACAGTTACTAGTACTAGTAAAACTGCTGATGGTAAACAGATTATTGATATCGCGGTACCAAGCTTAGCGGTTGGCGCAAACCAAGTTGTCTCTTTCAAGGTTAATGTTGATAAAGCCAGCTACACTACTGCTGGTGCGTCTGCGACTAACAACGCGGCCGTCTATGACAAGTTTGTCGGTAATGTTGGCGCATTACCTGTTACTCCTACAGTTGGTACTCACTACGATATCTTAGATAGTACAGACAAGACTCTAGATTATACTAGGGTTCCTACTACCGCTGATGACGCTGGCGAAGTTGGTGAAGATACGGCGGCCGTTACTAGCTTTAGCAATCGCGCGATTGTATTGAACAATGAAACGACTAGAGAAATTGCGCCTACTTCAGGAACAGCGGGACAAGTCACACACACGACTAACATCGTCAACAATGGTCGTGATACTGAAGGTACTACTGCAAACCCATTGACCTTTACCATCACTGATGGTGGCGTGAATGGAGCCGTTGCTCCTGTTGTAGGCCCAGTCACTGTTACTTATACACCACCTAATAATGGAACGGTAGTTACTACAACGCTTCAACCTACTGTTTCTGGTGGTACTTCATATCTTATCAATAGTACGACATTACCTAGTGGTATAGCACCAGGCGGTACGTTAGCGATCAATTACAAAGTGACTTCTACAGCTGCTGTCATTCCTAGCTCTGAAAATACTATCGTCACTCTGACCGCAGCTGGTAATGGTGCACCTACTATTTTGCCAGTTACTGATAAGACTAACGTTAAAGGTCTAACTTTAGAGAAGTTTCAAGCTCTAGATGCCACTTGTGCAGGCACAGTTGCTGACGCTAGCTTCAGTAAAGACGCAATAGCTAATGCATCACCTGATCAATGTATCATTTATCGTATCAATGCGACTAATACCTCCTCTGCTATACAAACTAGCACTCCAACAGCAGCTTCGGGTTTTAATGTCACAGGATTAACTATTTCGGATTTATTGTCTAACTTCTCAGCTGGTGCGGATTTGGTAACTGGCTCTCCGGCTTCTAGTGTTACTGGAAATGGATCTTCTATTACTGCAGCTTCTACCAGCACTACTGCTGTTAGTACGACAGCTTCAACATTAGTACCGCAAGGCGTTGCTACTTTAACCTTTAAAGTTAAGATCAAAAACGCTCGTTAATTTTTAATTTAAATCTACAAGCATCCTAGGATGCTTATAGACCCACCTTCTAGCTTGAACGGTTTTTTGCCCCAATCAAGCTAGAAGGTTACCACCCCATTAACCCTTTATGTTTTATTGGATAAGCGACTTATTATGACATCGACTGTAATCAATACGTCTAAAAGCATCACGTCATGTACAGCCAAAGTTTCTACTTTGACGCTTGCTATGTTGCTTATGCAATCAAATACAGCCTTTGCTGCACCTGATTCATTGGTACAGCTAATAAACAACACTGCTCAAGCGAACTACAGTGTTGACAGTCAGACTACTGCAGTCATCAGTACTGAATCAAACCAAGTACAAGTAAAAGCCTCAAGTCTACCTGAATACGGTATTAGCTTGACTCAGCAGCCTCTACGCACTGTCATGCCTAATACAGAGGTAAGTTGGGTTAACGTACTTAGTAATACAAGCTATAGCGAGCAAACGGTTGAGCTAACACTTGCTATATCACCAACGGTTTCTAATTTAAAGGTCTATCAAGACCTTAATAACAATGGAAAAGTTGATTCAGCAGATAGACAAATCATGCTCGATAACCTGAGCGCTCAAATCAAACTTGGTCAGAGCGAAAGCATTCAACTTATCGTACAAGCGCTATCAGATATCAATGGTGAAGATGGCGATACTGCTGATGTAAAAATTGGCGCTATCATACTAGAAGACCCATCAATAGCAGCGGTTGAAGCGATCGACAGACTTGTTATCATCGAGCCTGAGATAAAATTTACCACGCCTCAGTTTGATGAAACCAAAGCCACCTCACAAATCGGCGAAAACGTCTACATTGATGCAAGCTATGCTCAGTGTAACGTGCAAACTGATAAGCCAGATCAGGTATGGATCACGGTTAAGTCTCCACTAACGGGTGACACTTACTCTCTCAAAGGCATCGAGACAGGCAATAACACAGGTAAATACCGTCTATCTGCCCCGACACAAAATAATGCCAATGCTATTGATGATAAATTTATCCAGACCTTGGTCAACGATACCTTGACTGCCAGTTTAGATGCTTGTATCGACCCTTCTGTCGGTACAGGTACTGATCAGTTACCAACTGCTAGCGACTTTACTGTTCGTATCGATGATCTAAATACGCAAATCAATATCATTGATGACAATGCAAGCTTAGTCGTGACCAAAGAAAGTGACGTCAAAAGCGCTGATCTTGGAGATTATGTCAGCTATACCATCAATGTTACGAATAACGGTAATGCTACGGCTTACGATGTACAGCTAAAAGATGCCCTACCACGTGGTTTTGATTACGTTGATAACAGTGTGCGTGTCAGCCCAACGACCAATGTAGATATCAATCAAGCACAGACTACTGAGTTTAAGGCTGATGGTAAGTATCAGGTGCTAAGCTTAGGTAATATGGCAACTGGCGAAAGTAAAAAGATAACTTATCGTGTGTTGATTGGTGCCTCATCATTAGGTGGTGACGGTATCAACCGTGCGACTGCGGTGGCTAGCAATGACCAAGGTCAAAGTGTTGCCTCAAGAGAAGCGCAATGGAAAATTGATGTAGAACGCGGCGTCATGAATACGGATGGCATTATCATTGGTAAGGTCTACCACGATATCAACCGTGACGGTATTCAACAAAAAGAAGACGGCGAGCTGGGTGTCGCTGGCGTCCGTATCTACATGGAAAATGGTAACTTTGTGGTTACTGATCCTGAAGGTAAGTATAATTTCTATGGGATCAGTGCAAAGACACACGTCCTGAAAGTAGACCGCACCACCATTCCTCATGCAACCGAGATGGTCACCCAAAGCAATCGAAATGCTGGTGATGCTGGTAGCCGTTTTGTCGATTTGAAGTATGGCGAACTCCATCGGGCTGACTTTGCTATCGTTGGTGGCATGGGTGATAGCACTGAACGCTTGAATGCTGAGCTAGTCGCTCGCAGCAAATCAGTAGGTGCTAAAAACGATACCTTAGAGCAAGCGGTAAAAACAGAGCTGACACTAGACTCTGACTATAACACCGATACTACTGACAATGTCGATGCCAGTGGCTGTAATATCAACGGCGATTTAGATCTTGGTAATAATTGCGACTCTGCAATCGTCAATGATATGGTTGGTGAAGCAAGCAAACGCGTTGACATGGCTGTGACGACAGTAGCACCACCCCTCGAACAAGAATTAGAGCTATACCTAAAAGAAGTCGCTAATAATGATGTTGCCTTTATCAACTTAAACGAAGGTCAACAGCTTAGCTCTTATAAGCAAATAGTACAGGTACAAGCACCGCTCGGATCAATATTCACACTATACGCCAACGGCAAAGCAGTATCAGAGCAAAAAATAGGTAAAACAGCTGAGCAAGAAAAGCAAAACGTCACTGCTTTCGATTATTACGCAGTGGACTTACAACGCGGCAAGAACACCTTGCGCGGTGTGGCTACCGACATCAATGGTAAGGTCATCTCTGAACAAACGATCAAAGTATTGACGCCAGATAGCCTTCAAGCGATTGACTATCGTACTCAAACCCAGCTAGTAGCTGCCGACGGTATCAGCGAATATCAAGTCGTCATCAGCCTAAAAGATCGTGATGGTCGTCCATACATCGCTTCAACACCGATTACTATTGACACGAACATCGGACGTATCAATCTGAAAGACGGTAGTCAAGACAAGGCCGGCACCCAAGTTATTGTATCAGGTGGCGAGCTATTGATTCCTGTGACCGCCCCTAGCGCACCAGGTAAAGGCGAGCTGGTTATCGACACTGGCAGTAGCAAACAGATTATCCCTCTACAGTTTACCGCTCAGCTGCGTCCACTGATTGCTGTGGGTATCGTAGAAGGCGCTATCTCGCTCAAAGACTTTGATGGCAGTAGTATTACAGATGCTCAAGGCGCATTTGAGCAAGAGCTAAATGAAATTTCTGGCGATGACAACTATTCAGCGACTGGTCGTGCTGCTATGTTCCTCAAGGGCAAAGTACGCGGCGACTATCTGCTGACATTAGCATATGACAGTGATAAAAAAGGCGAACGTTTATTCCGTGATATCGATCCTGGCGAATACTATCCTGTTTATGGTGACTCATCAGCTAAAGGCTTTGATGCCCAATCTACTAGCAAGCTGTACGTACGCCTTGATAAAGGTCGCTCGTTCGCTATGTATGGCGATCTAAAGACTCAGATTGATAACGATGAAGGTATCAAGCTCGGTCAATACAATCGTACTTTGACAGGCCTAAAAGCTCAGTTTGAAGACAGCAATACTCGTGTTACCGCTTTTTTAGCAGAGACCAGTACAAGCCAGCGTGTCAATGAGACTCGTGGTCTTGGTATCTCAGGCCCTTACCCGTTGGCTGAGAACTTTGATGCCGTACTAGAAAACTCTGAAACCATCGAAATCATCACTCGTGACGCAAACAATGCTGGACTGATCGTCAGCCGTGAGACACTGACACGTTTTGCTGATTACGAAATTGACCCTATTAGCCGTAGCCTATATTTAAAGAGTCCTATTGCCAGCCAAGATATTGATGGCAACCCTGTCTATATTCGTGTCACAGTAGAAGTAGATGAAGGTGGTGAAGATTACTTGGTTGGTGGTATCGCAGCCAAGCAACAGTTAAATGAGAAAATTTCTATTGGCGGTAGTTATATCAATAGTGATGATCCACTTAACAAAGAAGAGCTTGCTAGCCTGAATAGCGTCATTAAATTCAATGACAAGCTAAAGCTAGTCGCTGAATATGCCATGAACAAAGCTGAAAATCCAAACTTTCAGCCAAGTAACCAGATTAACACCACAGAGCTGAACGACAGTAATGTCGAAGGCAATGCATTCCGTATCGAGCTTGATTTTGATAACAAGAAAAACACACGTGCCAAAGCTTATTACAACGATGCTGACGAAGGTTTTGTCACTGGTTCATCGCCACTGACTGCTGGGCGTACCGAATCTGGTGTAGAAATCACCCGTACTTTAAATAGTAAGCAAACTGCGTTAACGTTAGAAGGCATACGTACAGAAGATCATACTACTGATGCTAGCAGTGAAGGTATACAAGCCAGTATCGAGCATCGCTTGACTGAAAACGTCGTTGGTGAAATTGGTGTGCGCTACTACAAACAAGACGCAACCGCTGCCTCACGTAACACTCAAGCTGCAACAGATGTTTTGGACATCACAAACGACACCCTGTTCAATGACGACATCATCAATCAGTCAGCGTTAAGCAGTATCAGCAGTGCGGACGAGGATATCGAAGGCACCACTGCTCGCGCCCGTATCACGGCGCATTTGCCGAAACTAAATAACTCATTGGTATTTGCAGAATATGAGCAAGATATTGAACACAGCTCACGTAATGCAACGTCTATTGGTGGTGAAACTCCAATGGGAAGCTTGGGCCGACTATATGCCCGTCATGATTTGATCAACAGCTTATCTGGTACTTATGGCCTTGATGACACTGATGAACGTCAGCGTACGGTTTTCGGTTTTGATGCCGCTTATATGAAAGACGGCAAAGTCTATAGCGAATACCGCATGAGTGATGCCATTAGTGCTCGCGAAGCTGAAGCTGCTATCGGTCTAAAAAACAAGTGGTATGTTCAAGAAGGTCTGACTTTAAATACCTTATTTGAGCGCGTTGAATCTCTTGAAGGTGAAGAAGATAACACGGCAACGGCGGCAGGTATCGGCGTTGAGTATCTTGCAAAAGAAGACTACAAAGCATCAGGACGTTTTGAGAAACGTTGGGGCGAGACGAGCGATACATTACTTGGTAGCGCAGGTATTGCATACCGCTATACCGACGATATTACTTTACTTGCTAAAGACATTTATTCACGTATTGACTATGACGATGGTGATCGTACGATCAACCGTTTTCAGCTAGGTGCAGCATACCGTGATTACGATAGCAACCAGCTAGACATGCTTGCAAAGTTTGAATATCGTTTAGATGACAATAATACTGGCGATGATATTTATCAGAAAGATACCATGGTGTGGTCATGGAACGGTAACTACCATCCTACGCGTGCTATGACATGGTCTGGCCGCTATGCAGGTAAATATACAGAATACAAAGCAGATGGGTTGACGAGTGATAACACTGCTCATGCCGTCTATGGTCGCGGCCTTTATGACATTAGTGAGCGCTGGGATATCGGCATGCAAGCGGGTACTTACTGGAACGAGCAAGCAAATGACTTGGCTTATATGCTTGGTGCTGAAGTAGGCTATAGCCCAATGACCAATCTTTGGTTATCCATTGGCTACAACTTCATGGGCTTTGAAGATGAAGATATTGCCTATGATGACAGTACGCAAGAAGGCGCTTACTTCAGATTGCGCTTTAAGTTTGATGAAGACTTGTTCAAACGTGAAGATCCACGCAAAAACAACCGCCTAGCCAGTGACTCTACCTTATAGTTTGACAACGTTGTTCTCAGTTACTGAGAACAATGTTGCACTTACTCTGTTATTTAGCATCAGCCGATAGGTCATAGATCTAGCCATAATGATGCTAAATATCAATACTTATTACCTTAATATAAGGTTTGTACCATGTTTACATCTGTTATTAAAACCATTTCTCGCAAACAGCCGATATATGCTGCACTGTCGGCAACCGTACTGCTAACAACTGTCTCACCTGTTTTGGCAGAAAGTGATACTGCACAGATCACAGATAAACATAGCATTACTGACTGTCGTAATGACGCTCAAGATCAAGAGCCTTCTTATAGATACCAAAGTAATGAGCAACGCGTCCTGAACTGTATGGTAGATCAGCTGAAGCCTTACCAACAAGCTGATAAAACTACTCAGCAACAGTACCTTGCTTACAAGGCACAAGCATGGCTAAACTACGCTATTAATCAAGACAGTATGAATAGCAAATCATCTGCTGGTAGTATAGCGACAGAAATGGCCGAGTCGATACTGCAAGCGCTAGAGACTGATACGATACAAAACATCGCAATACATCAAGACATACCTTCAAACTCTTCTCTTATGCGTCCTGATTTATGGGCGACTTTAAATGCTCTTAAAAATAGTGATGGTATCGCCTCAGCACCACGTGAGATAGCATTTAGCGAAGTGGCTCTCATTTGGGCAGCCACCAATCAATGTGAGCGCGGCTGGCGAGAGTCAAGTATGCATTTTCGTATGGCAGACCGCTGGCTTGAACAAGCACGCGAGGCTTATGTAAACGCGCACGACTCACAAACCAATGTAAGTTTAGAACAGCTAATCGTCCGCTATTATAAGCAATATGCCCCTTTGGACACAGGTGATGATGTTTGCCAAGGGCAAGTGTTGATCCCAGTTCCATAAAGCAATCATAGCCAAATTCATTGATAATAGAGTTATTAAAATCTTAAACACAAAAAAGCCGACATATTATGTCGGCTTTTTCTATACATTCTTAAGACAATGGCTCTACACTGATACTTTTTTACGTGGTAGCTTCTCTGGTAAGTAGCAACGTAAATAGGCGATGAACGCCGTGTTTGCTTCTTGAATATAATCTTGAGTGATGCTCTCATGACGACGATAAGATAAGGTGAATATTGCATTAACAATACTATAAGCAATCAATAATGTGTTCTTGATGTCGTCAAAGTTTGGCATCTCATAACGCTCTGATAGACGCTTATACACTAAATCAACAATTTGGTGATCCATATCTTCACCAAAACTATCACCTTCAAAATCAGGCGTATTGGTGTCATAGATCAGTTTGGCCTTGGTCTTATCGTTGTGGAATATCGTAATGCAATGTTCAATAAGTGCCGTTAAATAGCCCTGCCATCTGTCATAATTACCAACATCAACCGTTTCTACCATTTCTAATATTTCAATAGCATTCAAAAAGCGCAATGCTAAAAATATTGCTTCAATATTAGGAAAAAAGTGATACGCAGAAGCTCTTGGTATACCCGCCTCTTCACACACAGCCGCTAACGTAATGTCGTTAATCGCTTGTGTTTCGCTCAACTTTTTGGCACCAGCCAATAATTTCTGACGGCGCGCACGACCTTGCTGACTCGTAAACTTAAACTTATTTGGTACAAGTTTTTTTGCCAGTTCCGAGTCTACCAACACATCTTCAATCTTTTCGTCTTTATTTTCGCTCATCATAAGTCTCTTAAGGTTACACCCTGTTTTATAAATACAATTTTCATTGGATAACACTTATCCGAAATGAAAGAATTACATCCTATTAGTGAGTAATATAGCGTCAATATGAGCACTACTACATCTAAAGGAGACGCATCATAAACGCTTGTACACCATCAAGCAAGGGAGATAAATGGGTTAAAAAATAATGTGTAAATCAACAATCTAATAGAGTTGACCATCTAGTGCAATTTAATATAATAAAACTAATTATTAAGTTTTATTTTCGCTCTTATAATACCATGATCGATGACTCTATCTGCATAATCCCATCTTAAATGGTCATTGAAATAGTCCACCCGTTCAACCTGACCAAGTGCAAACTTACTGTCAGGCAAAAACTCTTCTGAAACATATAGTTGATCAATCACTTCTGGCATACCTTGATATATATGGGTATATGCTACATCTTTCATCCAGCCATAACGTGATTGAATCTGAGCGGCATCAAATAATGCGATATCACGCATGCTTTTGTCATAGTTAACTTCACCCGTTTCCGCCATTAGTTGGGTGGTGACACCACCAGTGACATCATTCATATCACCCAATAGAATCAATGGCTCATGAGTATGCTGCAAGTGCTCTATAATAGACATACGAATAGAAGCGGCTTCTGCAGCGCGCATACATAAACTGCGCAGCTTGGCACGGACTCTAATATTAGGATCATCCATATCTTCTAACAAGCTGCCATTTTTATCACGTAAGAAAAAAGCACGCTTACTCTTAAGATGAGCAGTAATAATCGTTATTGGTTGACCATATGCATTAACGCGTACAACCAACGGCGGACGATTAAATCGCTGATAAAGACCAATATCAGGAACATCAATCACGGCCTTAGGTAAAATCTCTTCTAACAAGCTGCTTTCCAGCTGTTCAAAACGGCTGATAATACCTACAGCCGGCGTGTTTTGTGCCCCTTTGCCTTGCGTATAAGGACTTGACACATCGTTACTGGCCAAGGGAACAACCACATGCTCCGCCTTGAATCCTAACGATACTGCCAATGCTTCAAGCGCATCACTGTCCCATACTTCTTGCACAGCGATGATATCAGCATGTGCTTTTGATAATAAATCACTAATACCCTGTAGTTTGTGCTCATACTCATCACTATTATAAGCGGGGGCATTCTCGTAATAAATACGATCTGGGTTGGCAAAATTTAGCAAATTAGCCGTAGCGATATAAAACTGCTTTGAATTATTCTCTTTTATATTATTAGTCATGAATTACCTACTATTATTATTCTTAACATTTGTTTTTAATAGTGTTTTTTGGAAATAACATGTATTTATAACAAACAATATACAGTAAAAAAGCCCTCAAAGAAATCTTTGAGAGCTGCGAAATAGCATAAATATGACTTATTATATGTGTTAGTAGAGCAATATCTACAAGTTTGCTAAATCTGGTTATGAGAGCGTAAGCTTATACACTATTTGCTTACTTACACTCAATGTGCTGTTAGCTTTTCTTAGTTGATTTTAGTTTACTAATTAGCACGAATAATTTCATAACGTCTACTACGACACACGGTTCCATGCATCACGAGATGCTCTACGTGCATCGTTCCATTCCATGCGTGATTCGCCTTTTACTTCGTGCCATGAACGCTCTAGCTCTGATTCATGATCTTCAAAATGCGCATCTACAGGATAACGAGCGCGGTTGGCATAACCTACTGCATAGGCGGGATGTAAGTCACGGTCGAAGTCATAGCCTTCTTTATAGTAATCCGCATTGGCATGCTCTGCGCGCCAATAAGCTTCTTCATGGGTAGGATCGATGGCTTCTGCTGCTGCATGTCCAGCGCCGCCGCCAACGATAGCACCAATAGCGCCACCAATCAAAGTACCCAATGGACCTGCCATTGTACCAATAGCTGCGCCTGCTGCTGCACCGCCTATACCACCAATCCCTGTTCCTAGTGGGTGTGAGCCTGGCTCACCAGTGATAATGTCTGCATTTAAGTCTTGCTTTGTCTCTTTTGACATATGTTTTACTTCACTGCGATCAATACTGTCATGGTTACTCATATTATTATCCTTAATTATTTGTTATAAATTCGATTTATTAAGTGCCTGTTTCTTAAGTGCTTATTTATCAATTACTGAAGAATCATCACTTTCGCTTAATTCGATTAAAGTATAAGAATTTATGGATAACAACAGATAGATAGGTTATGTAAACTGTGTCCAAGTTGCGATTGCGTTGCGTTACAGCCTGTATCTTTATAACGTTTTTGTAGAACACTCGACAACGTTAAGTAATCTTCCGTTAATTAGTGACAGCGTTTTAATGATACTGTTCGACCATTTATACCATTCTTAATGCTCGTTCAACAGCTTGTCTCCATTTATTGAGGTGTTGCTCACGAATATCGCTGGACATTGTAGGTTCAAAAATCCGCTCAACTTGCCATGATGCTCGCATCGTTGCTTCGTCATATAGCCCAGTTTTTAGACCTGCCAATAACGCAGCGCCTTTGGCAGTAATTTCTGTATCTCTCGGGCGCAGTACTGGTACATTAAGTAAGTCAGCCTGAAACTGCATCAGCAAATCATTGTTGGCCGCACCGCCATCTACTCTTAGCTCGGTCAGCGGATGAGGGCTGTCTTTTTGCATAGCTATGAGGACATCGTAAGTTTGATAAGCCACTGCTTCTAGAGCTGCACGCGCAATATGAGATTTAGTAGTGCCACGGCTCATGCCCGTGATACTGGCGCTGATATCAGAGCGCCAATAAGGTGCGCCAAGTCCTGTAAATGCAGGTAGCAAAACCACATCTTCACTACTGTCTACCTGTCGTGCCAAGTCTTCAACATCGCTGCTTTTTTGAATCATACCCAAATTATCACGCAGCCACTGGACGATCGCGCCCGCCATAAACACACTGCCCTCTAATGCATAGGTCACTTCTTTTTTGGGTGGCTGTAGCATGCGCTTGCCCGATTGCACGATTTGATCAAACGATAGATTCTCTGGACGAGTTGGCATAGATTTTCTCTGCCACGCGATGGTCGTCAATAATTTATGCTCACTGAGTTTTGGTTTTTGGCCAATATTCATCAGCATAAAACACCCTGTACCATAAGTGTTTTTTGCCATGCCAGCATCGAGGCAGCCTTGCCCAAAAAGCGCTGCTTGCTGATCACCCAATACAGCATGAATGGGTATCTGCTTAGCAAACAATCCTTTTTTAGTTTTGCCAAAATCACCATCAGAGGACAGGACTTTTGGCAATATATTCATTGGTATTGAAAAACGAGAACACAGCGCCTCTGACCACGCCAGTTTATGAATGTCATATAGTAACGTACGAGAAGCATTGGTCACATCAATGACATGCTCTCCGCCAGTCAGTTTATAAATAAGCCAACTGTCTATAGTACCGACCGCGATTTCACCCCTATTAGCACGCACGCTCAATTTGGGATTGTTTTCGAGCAACCAAGCAATTTTACTGGCACTAAAATAAGGATCTAGACGTAAGCCTGTGATGCGTTGTACTTCACTTGCCATGTCTTCATCGCTATCATTAGTAACCTTTTCCACAGCCAATGTTTGACAATAGCGTTCCGTACGGCGATCTTGCCAAATAATAGCAGGCGCTAAGGGCTTACCCGTTTGCTTATCCCAAATAACAATCGACTCACGCTGATTGGTAATCGCAATACTGGCGACATCGGTAGCAAGTAGGCCTGCCCGATTGATCACATCATGTGCACAGCTAATCTGTGTCTGCCAAATTTGTTGGGCATCTTGCTCGACATATCCAGCTTTGGGTGTTTGCAGCGTTGTCGGCTGCTGTACCATTTTTATCGGACGTGCATGGTCATCATACAATATCGCGCGACTCGATGTTGTCCCTTGATCTAAAGCCAAAATGTATCCTGCCATGCCACCCACCTTCTACTGGTATTGTTTATACGATTTATTAATTGGTGCAATGATTCAATCATTCATTACGTATTACTGCTTACATTACCTAATAATGTCATTTAAAAATAATAATTATTTAATACTAATCCGCTCAAACCTAAAAATACGCCACCCATGGTATTCGCTATCACATTACTTATAAACGAATATTTTAAAACTAAATCAGCTCTCTATCATACTGCTATTGACTATACAATAGAAAACAGGAGAATATTGAGCATTGACCCGTCACCATTGTGGCACTACAGTGTACGCTTTGTTATTGATAACAAAGTTCTGGTCTCTGTAATAGGCTAGTATTTCGGCTTTTCTCCATCAGTAAATAGCTACAATGGTTCATACTTTCGCTATAGTTAAGACGTTATCTGACACCAAAACACCTTGCACTCTAATTAATGGCTTATGTGACTTATGAAATTTGCTTTATCGACTCTATCTAATTCGGTGATGATGGTTGCGCTTATAGCTTCAGCGGCATCCAATGTCGCAAGCGCAAACGAGAGTAATACTGAGCTCCAGAATAATGTGACACAAATTACTGATGCCGACTATCCAAGCGATATTCAAAAAACCCATGCCCAAGACAGCTCAATTACTACAAACCAAGAACTGAATAAAGCTCAGCAACCAATTGGTCTATCTACGGTTATCGACCCAATTACTCATAAAAGTATCGATGATAGTTATTCTTTAGAAGTACCTAGCTTATTGAGTCTCGAACAAGCCCAAAATATTTTATTACAAGTATCGCCGAAAATCGCTGCCAATCAAGCAGCAATCGCCGCCAGTGATTATCAGACTGATGCGCTAAGCACCTTAGACAACCCATTGGTATTTGCACGAGTATCAGCGACTGCTTACCATCTGGACACTGATGTTGATTTATCATCACTCAAAAGTGGTGTTGTCAGCGAAATAGACAGCATCGTCCCAGCTATACCAAACTTGCCCGATTTTGATGGATTGGTTGATGAGCGTATCCCAGATTCTTATAATATAAAACGCTCGGGCTCAACATCGGGTGCAGGACTTGGTGTCTTATGGCCTATTTATACCGCTGGACGCACAACCGCCTTAATAGGCGCTTCTGATGCTCGTACTCAAGAAGCCGTTGCAGACAGTTTGTTGGATAAAAATGAGCTATATAACACGTTGATTGAGCGGTATTTCAAAGCGCAGTTAGCTATCATTGCAGCCTACTTACGCGAAGACGCTTATGATACTCTGCAACAGACGGACCATATGGCTCAGCGACTGTTTGAAGAAGGCTTCATCTCTCGTGTTGATCGGTTGGAAGCGCAGTCTGCACTGGCCGATGCAAAAAGCGAATCCGTCAATGCCAACAATGATGCACGTCTTGCGATGATGGCCTTGCAACGCCTATTGCGTACCGAATATCGCATCAAACCTACCACTCCACTATTTGTCTCTAGTCGTCCCTTACCAGATGTAAATTACTTTCAAGACTTAGCACTAACCAATCATCCAGGTCTACAAAAAGTAGCGGCCAAACGTGCGCAAGCACAGCAGTTACACGCATTGTCCGATACGGGTTATAAGCCCACCGTCATGCTGTATGGCTATAGTCAAGTTGAAAAAGACCCCAGTTGGGTTACTGGTATTTCGGCAAGCTGGAAACTATGGGGCGGACTAGATAAAACGGCATCACTGGCATCGAGCAATGCCGAAATTCGCCAAGCGGATTTATCTGAAATTGAAGTCAGTGACAATCTGCTGCTGCTGGTCGAAAAGAACTGGCACGATGTCAACAATGCTCAATCACGTTATCAAGCACTACAAAGCAATGTTGATCTGGCTGCAGAAGTACTGCGTTTGCGCCGATTGGGGCTACAAGAAGGTGTGAATACCCCTATCGAGGTGGTGCAGGCTCAGACACAGTCACTCAAAGCACGTACTGAACAAGCACAAGCAGCAAACAGCTACGTACAATCACTGGCGGCGCTCATGCAAAGCTGCGGCACGCCTCTCGCGTTTAACGCTTATTTGAATGCTGCCGACATTCAATTGCCGACTTTGTATAACGAATAATAATTTGATATGAGTAATTAATTAATCAGCCTATTGCGAATACCTGTCTTATGAAAGAACCAACTTCTACATCAACAAATAGCTGGCTACAGACTTTACTAGAAACTTGGCGTATCGCGAACAGCTCTAATGTTTGGGCACATTGCGCGAGCGTGGGATTTTTTGGTTTTCTGTCCATTTTTCCAGTAATGGCGGTATTTGTACTGCTATATGGCCTTGCGTTTTCGCCCGCTGAGATGCAAGAACAGATTGCGCTTTTGCAGCCATTTATACCTGATACAGTATATGAAATCCTAAATTCACGTCTGAGTGATTTGGTCTCTAGTACCACGTCTACACTAACGCTCAGCCTTGTTTTATCGAGCTTACTCGCCCTTTATGCTGGCTCTAAAGGTATTAAGTTTTTAATTATTCTGATCAATCTTGCCTTTCATATCACCCAAGAGCGCGGCTTTATACAAGGTACCATCAGAGCCGTTGGTTTGACCCTTGCAGCAGTAGTTGTGTTGATTATCGCGGTTTCCTCTATTGCTATCATACCTTTGGGGGCGACCTATTTTCCTTTCCCTCAGATAGCTAAGACCATTGCGCTTTGGAGCCGATGGCCGATATTGGCAGGTATCATATTTTTAAGCTTTTTAGGCTTGTATCGCCTAGCACCAAACCGTGATGCCGTAGCGCTAAAGAAACTGGTGCCAGGAGCAGCGCTGGCCACCGTTCTTTGGATTTTATTGTCTGTCATATTTTCAATTTATGTACAGAACTTTAATAACTATAGCGCTGAGTTTGGCGCGCTTTCAGCGGCTGTGGTCATTATGCTGTGGCTTTATTATTCAGCATTTATCGTGGCCTTTGGTGCGATTTTTAATTCTGAAGCCATAGAAAGCGCCAAACCTTATGCTACCCGTGTTTACTAGGCCGTGTCATCAATTAGATTGTGAGGCTTAAAATGAGAAAAATTGTAGATAAACAAGGAAGGAATTGCCGTTAATATGAACATATTGACAAAATTACT
>NZ_JBVFXW010000043.1:0-25147 GCF_055522395.1 Psychrobacter sp. TPE 89C | reverse complement strand
CCATCAAGAGTTTTTATAAAGTTTTTCTTATGTAGATATTTTCGATAATTCAGACTCAACTAGAGACACCCAAACCTTTATACCAGTTTCAATAGCATCGTCATTGAAATCATAGGCTGCATTGTGCAAAGGTTTGGACGGCGTACTGCCATCAACGCCCAACCAAAAATAAGCGCCTTTCACGACTTGGCTCATGAATGAGAAATCCTCAGAAGCCATTGATGGTTCTACGTCCGTGTTTACCTTGTCAGCACCCAATGCTTTAGTAGCCGCCTCTTTGATTTCAAGATAGGCTTGACTATCATTAGTGGTGACTGGATAGCGGATATGGTAATCCATCTCACCTGTGACGCCATATAACGGTGGCAACGTCGTCACCATTTCTGTGAGCAAACTCTGTAGCGACTGGCGTACATCCATATCAAAACTACGTACCGTACCTTTCAAAATCGCAACATCAGGAATGACATTGGTCGTGTCCCCACTATTCATCTGCGTGACACTGATGACGCCTGACTGCAATGGTGATATGCGGCGCGAGATAATCGACTGAATGTTCGTAATGAGTGCGGCACCCGCTGCAATAGGATCAGCGCCTAAATGTGGCATGGCAGCATGCGTTCCTTTACCAGTTAGGGTAATTTCAAACGTATCAAAAGACGCCATCATCGGTCCATCATTCACAGCGATTTGACCCACAGGCAGACCCGGCCAGTTATGTAGCCCATAAACAGCATCCATTGGGAACTTATCAAATAAGCCATCATCGATCATGGCTTTAGCACCGCCCAAGACTTCTTCAGCAGGTTGAAATATTAAATGAATAGTACCGCTAAAATTCTTATTCTCACTCAGATACTTAGCTGTGCCTAGCAACACTGAAGTGTGGCCATCATGACCACAGGCATGCATACAGTTTGCATGCGTAGACTTATGCTCAACGTCGTTTTGCTCTTCAATGGGCAATGCGTCGATATCGGCTCTTATGCCAATGGTAGGTCCTGTGCCATTTTTTAATGTGCCGACAACGCCAGTACCACCCAATCCTTGATGAACCTCAATCCCAAAAGACTCTAACTTATCAACGATAAATGACGAGGTTTTGAATTCTTTAAACCCTAGCTCAGGTTGGCTATGAATCTGTTTACGCCATTGTTTGACTTCGTCCAGTAATGCGTCATTAACCGACATTGAAACTGACATTGATTCTCTCCTTTGAGGTTATTTATTGATACAAACCATGTAAAACTGATGCAGGCTATTGTTATTTTCACATCACAGTAGCCACGCTAAAATACGCAAACTGATAGTAGTTTTTAGAAAAACAAATAAGCCACTCAAAGTGGCTTATTTTGTATAACCAGATATAGATGTGGCTTTGTTGTTTTTCTAAAGACAGTATATTAGCCTATCTACACGTATTGAGAAACCTAACTGTCACAACTTTGGGCGAAATGCCCGTCTGTGAATGTATTAGCCTGATTTATAGTCAACAAATAACCAGTAACTTGGACTTTGTATTGCCTGTTAATCACTCAATTAGAAACCCTTAGGAGCTATCATTCTACCTTCAAGGGTTCTCACTAAAAAGGTTCTAACTAGCTGATGATAACCTTGCTATTATTTATCAAACTGCTCATCAAATTATTTATCGAACTCTTTAAAATCTGCTTTACGAATCTTGGCATGAATACCTTTGGTTTTATCCACGACCTGTGATACTTCAAAATCTGTCGCAGCACTGAGGTAAGCATAGGCGGTCGCTTCATCGATATCATATTCTTGGTTCAAAAAGCGGATAGCTTCACGAGTGGATTTTTTCATGGCTTCATCCAAATCTTCATCTAACCCCGGTGTGATCCAAAACTCTGCATTCTCTGCCAAAGGTTGCAAGATTTCTTTACCAGGAATTTTATCCTTGCCCGCTTTTAACAAGGTAAATTTGAACGTGGCACGCGCAGAAGCTTCAAGTGCCGTTAACGCAACCTCACCATCGCCTTGTGCAAAGTGACTGTCACCTGTGTAAAACAACGCGCCAGCAACTTGCACAGGATAGTAAACGGTTGAACCTGTACCCAATTCATTGATATCGATGTTGCCGCCATACATAGCAGGCGGTACAGAGTGTACTTTATCTGAGGTATTAGCTGCGACGCCCATCAAACCCATAAAAGGCTCAAGCGGAAAACGGATAGATTTGCCAGAGTCGGTCTTTAGCACACCCTCATAGTCGCCTTTGGCATTTTTTTCTATCGGGGTAAACACGGACACATTGCCATAACGCTCAGGATGAGCAGCGGAAGCATTGGCTTGTTTTGGAATTTTTGGGAACTCTCCTGCTAAAGCACCTTTGCCATGGCGATTAGAGATAACGCCATAAGGCACTCGCGGCTCAACTTTGATGACTTCTACTTTTAGAATATCGCCCGGTTGCGCGCCTTTAATTTCAATCGGTCCTGTCACAATATGCGGACCATCTTTATCAAAATCATGATCTAATTTGGATTGCGTAATTTTCTTTGCTTCATCCAAGATAAAGTCATCTTTGACCCCTTTGGACTTAAAGTACTTGGCGGCATCACGTCCCTGATCTTCGAGCAAGCCTTCATGTGAGACTGTATCAAACGTTACCACGCTACCAGAGGCTACAGAAATGATAGGTTTGGCATCTCTATTCGGCAAATATCCCCACGTTATCGTATCTAGAGTCGAAGGTACGTAATAATTCCCTTTGTATTCGCCATTTGTTAGCTGCGTGGGTTTATCTGACATCTGCTTGAGCACAGTAAAGTCTTCTGCCTGAGCGGCTGATACGCCTAGTGCACTGAGAACGAATAATGAAAGAACTGTATTTTTAAACATAGAATATACCCTTGATAAATGAAACATAACAACATTGTCTTACATCTAGGGTAGCGCAAGTTTTATGCCACAGAAAAATCCGTCTTATCGCTTAATTTGAGTAGAAAAAGCACTGTTTTGATACAACTTACTGCTCCAGTGAGGTGCTTTTATATATAAAAAGAATGGTTTTAGTGCATGTCCATATAAATGCCACATGGCATGTGCGAACAACATTTTATGCGAACAATACCTAATGACAATCGTTACCTTTCTTCAAGTTTCATAAATATACGTAACATTGCAATCGTTTATCATCTCTTCTATAGAACGTGTAACGCGTTGCCACTGTGTTTTACCCCAATAGGAAATAACAATAATGAAAAAACTAATAATAAGCCTAATGCTAGCAACCTCTACTTGCGTTGCTATGATGGGATCAGCCAACGCGGCGCTACACGACTCATCAAAGCATAGCGTCCAAGTACAAAACCATAAAGACGACACGTCTGCACAGAAAAATAAATCTACAAATCAAAAGACTGTCAAACAACAACCAGCGGCTAAAGTCGTCAAAAAGGCTGACCAGACCAATAATAAAAAGCAGTCTGTAAACACAAAAGCTGTCACGCCAAAAAAATCTACAGCACAACAACAACCTAGCAAGTCTAAAAACGTAACATCTGACCATAAATCGAAAGACAGTAAATACGACAAAAATCATAAGTCTTAATTAAGCAAAAAATCTCGACTGTGATATTAGGTATCTTTAACAGATATCCAATATCACGCTCTAATACTGGTTACGCTATATCCTGCTAGCAATGTAGTAGCCTATTTTCTGTGTAAAAGGAGTTTTATCATGAAATACAAACTGACTCGTACCAATCAGCAGTTACTACTGAGCTTAGCCGTATTTGGATCGACCATCATGCCGGTGACTTCTGCGGTTGCTATATTGCCACTGGGCTCAGAGTTTTTTCAGACAGAGTTATCTGAAACCACGTCTAGCACCGAAACAGCATTGATTAAAAAAGCGTTATCCAAAGAAGGCAATTTGAAGAGAGAGAACGAACATCTCACAGCTTTTAGTAATAAATCGAAATTTTCAACGTTGATTAGAGAAAGCAAGCAGTTTAGAGATCTTGAAAAACACAACACCGATATACTGCATGACTAAAAACCTCTTAGACGTGATAAGTGGTTAGGGCGTATCCTCAATTCAATCGATAGTCATCTACATGGGTTAAAAACGGGGACACGCCCTAGTATCCAAATATTGGAAGAGCACCTATTTTTGAGTGATATGTTTCTTAAGTGATAGGTTGCTATGAAAAGGGCTAATTACGTTTGGGCGGTACAGAATACGTGCCGACTACGTGAGCCACGGCATCATCAGAGCCTTCTGAATAAAGAGACACCTCACCTACTATCAGCGTACGCCCTACTTTCATCAAGGTACATTCGGCGATAATACGAGCATCTGCTGATGGCTTTCGCAAAAAGTTGATGGTCAGACTTGTCGTTACGGTGAGTGGGACGATGCCAATTCTGCCGAGTATCGCCACATAGATGGCGACATCAGCAACAGCCATCATAACGGGGCCAGAGACTGTGCCACCAGGGCGCAGCTCATCTACACCAATTTCGTGCGATAAGATCGCGCCCTTTTCACTGACTGCCTCGACGACACATTTGGTTTGTGGGAACTCCAATGCCATAAAGGCACTGATTTCTTCTTTGGTTGCAGACATAATTCTTCCTTGAATTGAATGGTCCTTGTTACTGCACTTAATACTTTGATTTTAATGAATAGCTTTATATTGTTATCGCTGACTGCCAAAATAGGCTATCAGTTTTTGCTACTGCGCGCTTTTAGTTTTATAGATAATGACCTGCCCACTTTATCCACTAATGTACCACTGGCGTCCCTTCTGTACTAAACGCAAATCCTTTATTACTGAAGTTACCAATCATGACGGCTTCGATAACTGGTCTCACCGTTTCATCTATACCTTCAACTTCGATAATAAAGTTGGCACCTGAGCCGCCTTTATCCTCTTCTTTTTCGACGATATAATTGAGTGTGGCCATCGCTGGTAGCTCAATAGGTTTGTTGAGATATGATTTTAACAGTGCACCATCCGTATCATAATAGTCGATTTTATTGATATACAGTGATTTTTTGAATGTCGTATTACGCACGCTCAGCGTCGCCGATAGTAGTACTTTACGAGCGTCTCTATCGGTGTAAATATCAGAATAAATCGGCACATAAAAGGTTTGTTTATAACCAAACTGACTGCGATCTACGTCTGATGTGAGTTCTAACTGTTCAATCGGGTCTTGTTGATGCTCAGATAGAAGGACGTTCGGGTCTTTTGCGGACTCATCACAACCTGACAGCAGTGCCATTACAGCGATCAATAGAACAGATATTCTGCGCTTATTCATAATAATTTCCTTGTAGCGTCGAGGTCACTGCGATTGGCAAACCATTATTTGATTTCACACCTTTATTTTTACACCCACACTACGTAAGAACTGGTTGATGTGTTTGTTGGCGCCATAAATGACCAATACATCGTGGTCTTGCAATACTTGCTCAGGCGTAGCCAAGCCTTTAATACTAGGCTTACTCTGCGTACGACCAAAGCTGTCTTCATAATACTCATAGCGCATGGTACTAAGCAATCGGATATTAAACCTTTGCTCCAACTGTAACTCATCAACGGTATTACCGATTAGAACGTTTGGAATCTTAATCTCTACCATGCTGAAATTGTCGCTCAACTCAAACGAATCGATAAAGTAGCGTAGCGACAGTCTCTTGGCCCAGCGGTTCGCCGCTTCTTTTTCAGGATGAATCAAATCATCAACACCAATAGCTTGCAGAACTTTTTCGTGCAACGGATTAATACTACGGCTGATTAAACGTTTGGCTTTTAACGTCTTAAATAGCGCTGTTGCCATGACATTTGCGCCTTGATCTTCCCCAATCGCCACAATGACGATATCAGTATCAACGATTGGTAATCCGCTAACAGCATACTCGTCGGTGGCATCCATACAGAGGGTATGAGAGATGACTTCTTTATAGGCTTCTACCCTTTGCATGCTACTATCAATGGCAATCACTTCATGGCCTTGGCTGGTCAACGCCGACCCTAGCGATGCGCCGAAACTCCCCAATCCTATAATGATGTATTTCATAACCTTAATAACCTTTTTTAGTATTTTTTTGCTATTTTTTAAGCATAAAACAGCCAGTTTATGACGGTTTAATTGATCGTAATCTCTTCAGTGGGATAGCGATAGTTGCGTTGGCGCATATTTTTAAGCAGCGCAATAAATATCGTCAGCATGCTGACACGCCCAACGAACATAATGACCGAAACCACAATTTTACTAAAATCGGATAAGTCTGCTGTTAGATTCAAGCTTAGCCCCACCGTACTATAAGCTGAGAAACACTCAAACACCACTTTAATCAAATCAAGCTCTGGCTGATCATAACTGATGAGTGTTACGCCCGTACCGATGACCAGTAGCGACAACCACATAATAGAAAATGCGCGGCGTACAGAAATCTCAGCAATCTCTCGTTTGAATACCTCTATTTTGGTCTGCCCACGTGCCAGACTCAACGTATTTAATAGCGCAATCGCAAAGGTACTGGTCTTGATACCACCACCTGTCGAGTTTGGTGAGGCACCAATCCACATCAAAAATATCGTCAGCATCACCGTTGGAAACGTGAGATCACCCATATCAACGACGTTGAATCCTGCCGTACGCGGAGTAGCAGCAGTAAAGAACCCAGTTACTAGCTTCCCAAAAAAGCTGGTATGGTCAGCGAGCACGTTATTGTACTCAAATATCATCACGCCGATCAGACCGACTAGCAATAATGCGCCTGTCGTAATCAAAGTAATGCGGCTATTAATATTGAGTAGCCAAGGCTGATAAATGTAGCGCTGGTCATGACGATATATCAGCCGCTGAGCACGATGACGCAAATACCGTAGGACATTGACGACAATAATAAAGCCCATACCACCGAAGATAAATGTCATCGCAAGAATCAGCTGTAGCGGATAATTAAAGCGAAGCGAGTCATCATACAAGCCAGCACTAAATATCGAAAATCCAGCATTACAAAAAGCAGAAATCGCGTGAAAGACAGAAAAGAATAATTGCTCAGACCAATCCATATCGGGTATGTCATAAATACTGATATAAATCAAAGCAGCCGCTACTGCCTCGACGGCAAAGGTAACGTACAAGATAGACTTGAGTGTCGAGACCACATTACCCATACCGCGCATGTAAGACATCTCGCTGATACTTGCTTGCGTCTCGTAACTGACACCGCCTTTAAAGAAATAACTGAAGTACGTCACAAAAGTCAGGATACCTAAGCCACCGATTTGTATCAGCCCCATGATGATAACTTGCCCGAAAGTCGTAAAATAGGTCGCTGTATCCACGACGATAAGCCCTGTCACGCAAACTGCACTGGTCGCTGTAAATAGTGCATCAACGAAAGACAGCGGCTGCGTCGTCGCATTAGGCATCATCAGTAGTAGCGCGCCAACCAATATCACTACGAGAAAGCTCAAAATAAAAAACTGTGCTGGGTGCAGAAAAGTACGATTGAGATTAAAATCATGATCAGAGAGTTCACGGATAAAAGTGACAAATACCGCTATTTTTATCGCGACAAATCCATCAACTGTGGCGGACAGTCCTGAGCGCACTAGGTCTGTGAAATATACTGTCAATAGAACGATAATCGCGATGCTGGTCAATGTGTCAAAGACAGCGACTTTATTGAAGGTTAGCGATTTTTTTGTATAAATATAACGGCCAACAGTCACCACAAAACTTAGAAAAATAATGACCAAGTAAAAAATATGGAATACTTGTTGTAGCCACGTCGGTAGTGTAAAACCACTATCGAATAGAGCAATAGCTACTCCGATGACACTAATGAGAATCGTAAAATTGTTCAATAAGCGATAACGCGTGGCTGCATTCATAGCCTGAATCCGTGACAACGATAACTACGACACTTATACTCCTTTTTTATCGTATTCACAAAACATGATTTAAGTTAATCGTAACCAATTATTGAGCCTAAACAGACTCTAATTAAGAAAGCAACATAAAAGAGACTCATAAAAACATAGCGTATTTAATAGATTTGCAGCTTGAGACATATTTGCTAAACCTCTTCTTTGACTACCCTCGCTAGTTTTACTCCACCCCATGTCACTAGAGCTACGCCGATAGCAATTAATGTAGCACCTAAGAATAAACCTTCTGGTGGTTGCTCTCCTTGCAAGAATATAGCGACGGGCACACCGACAATTGCCCCTACCGAGCCTAATAAGCTTAATAGCACTGGCCCGCCTGTTTTTTGCAGCAGAAATAACAACAAAAACTGACCAGCAAACACACAAGATTGGACAGCGATTAAACCTAATGGCAATAGCTCTTTTCGTGGTATATCGATAGAAAAATCAGACATCATACTGAATAAGCCTAGCAGGAGTGCCGCCGCAATCAGCATACCTGGAGCAAGTGCGCTAGGAGATGCCTTATCAGGCCAACGTAGTGTGCGATATATATTGCCAATGGCGAGTAAGACAGGACCACAAAGCGCTATTAATATCCAAAAAATACTGGCATCTGGTGCAGAGAATTTATGCACAGCCAATACTCCAGCCCCAACCAGTGCAGTAGCCACGCCAGTAGCACGGATGATGTTGAATTTTTCTATGCGTAGGGCCAGTGCCCCGAGGTAGGTAAGAAGTGGTGGTAGCGAGATGGTCAGCGCAACGAAACCTGCCCCGACATGAGGGATAGCAGAAAACAGCAATAAATTGGACCCTGCAACGCTGACCAGTGCAGCGATAAAATAGTACTCAAAGCTACGCGTGCTAAACGGCGGTGACTCATGCCTTACTAATGCAACGAGTGATAATATAAAAGCCGCACCAGTGATGGACCAAAACAGAAAGGATAATGGCGTCAGACCTATGTCGCCTGCATATTTCGCCAAATTGGTTGAGATACCAGTGAGTGCACCGCCAGTCAACAAGCAAGCGAAAGGAATTAGCCATATGTTTCTGTTGCGAGATACTTGCTGTTCCGTAGACTCACTCATCAACGATCCTATAAGCTTTGTACCGCGTTGCTTGCCGCGTCAATAGCACCAGCGACATAGCCAGAAAACGGCACTGACCACTCACTACCGCAACCTGTTAGACAGTCCTGCCACTCGCCTGTCTTTGGTTTTGATGGCGGGGCTACAGCATGCTGCCCTGAGCCACTCGCATCGGCAGCCGTCGCGGTAAATACATCTTGAGACCAGTCTTTGATATATTCAGCCTTTGGTTTGTCTGCTTGCGCGCCGAACAGCCGTACCATCTGCGCACGGCAATGCGCTTTTAGCGCCATCTCTGAAACGTTTTGGCGTACCTTAACGGGAACACCAAAGAAACCAAACACAGCGCCTTGGCCTTCTACTAGTGAGGCATCATGAATCTCAGTAAGCGGCCCTATCGCACTTCGTGCTGCACCCGAGAGACCATTATCTCGCCAAAAGGGCGAATCATAAACGGCCACATACTTGGCATGTGGTGCCATCCAAGTGGATGTTTCTTGCCACTCTATCGCTAAATCTTGCGGTAAAGTAGGCTCAAATACGATATTACTAACCGCCAACCGAGGTGGTAGCGCAAGTAATACATGCTGCGCTTGATAAGTGATTATTTGACCAGCGTTGATATGTTCAGAGCCATACTCGCTGTCTATTTTAATATGCTGACCAGTCTTGGTTAAGCGCCTTACTGTCTGACCCGTAACGATACGCTTGGCATCTAAGCGAGCGTATAAAGCATCAGTTAGCACCGTCATTCCACCCACGAGGCGCATAGATGGTGGCGAGCTCCGATAGCCTTGCGCACGAATAGGCAACTCACTAGCACCACGTTCAACCATCATATCGCCTTCTTCGAACTGAGCGAAACGTGGTAAATCTAATGCCTCGATAAGACTGCTCAACTGCGGCTGATACTCTGGCCAAAACCACGACGGCCCTAAATCGAAGCCGTCGTTTGATCTTTCATGATCGCCACTTTGACTGTTAGAACTCAAGCCCACTGATGATTTGGCAACAGTGATACGCCCGCCCAATCTATCACGAGCCTCTATCAATATATAGTCGATGTCTTTTTGTTCTAATAAAAAGGCGGCATACAATCCGCTTAATCCGCCACCGATAATCGCAATAGGTACGTCTTGCATGTCAAATCGTTCCTGCTCAATAAAGATTATTCATCCAACAACTTAGTCAGCATCTCATCTATCTCAACTTTAAACTCTTTATCTTCAATCTTATTTGCCGTAATTTTGGCGTTTTGTAGACTTTGAATAGCCGCTTCTTTGTTACCTGTCTCAAGCTGTAGCACTGCCATAGAAAAAGCAATCGACGACAGATGATCTTTCGAATTGATCGCCGTGGCTTTAGCTAGTGCTTTGTCATAAATGACCAGTGCTTCGTCCAAATCTTCTGTAAAGTCAGCAAGCGTTTCCCACTGTTCTGGATGGTCTTTGTCTGTGTTTTCGTTATTAGTACAGATGGCTTTTAGCTCAGCATAAAACGCATCAAATTTTTCTTGATTACCGATATGGTCAGCCTCTAGTAACTCTTCTGCCAACTTATAAATAGATTTATATATTTTGGTATTGATCATTGCTTACAACCTTTTATTGACTTGGGGTATAGATTATTTGGTTAGGATTATAACGTAATTCTAGGGCGTGTCCTCATTTTAAAAATGGTGATAAAAATGAGATAAATTGCAGTCAAACAAGGAAAATAGCGCAGATCATATCGGGATATTAACCAGCTATTTAACAATGTTTGGCAAAATTTAGCCATTTTTAACCCGTTTAGATATGATCAATTGAATTGAGGACACGCCCTAGCGGCTCAGATGATTGCTGCAGAAAAGGACACGATATTTATATGGCTGTTATTAAGGTTGCTATTCATACTATAGTCGATTCAATTTAAAAGTAGTACAAGGCAACTAAGTGTAGATGTATATGTGATACTTCAAGCGAGGTTAACGCTGTAATACTTTTATAGTGGAATAACTATATTAAGGCTACAACTCTCGCCAGTGTAACCAAAGCCGCGTATCTAGCTCAAACTGGTGATATTCAGGCTCCATATGGCAGCATAATTGATAAAACGCTTTGTTATGCTCATGCTCTTTAAAATGTGCCAACTCATGCACGACAATCATGCGTAAAAACTCAGGCGGCGCTTCTTGAAACAAGCTGGCCACCGTGATGCTGTTGTGCGATTTCAGCTTGCTGCCTTGTATGCGAGACTGGGTGGTATGAATACCTAGCGCATGTTTGAGAACTTTTAACTTGCTGCTATAGCTGACATTCGATAACTGTCCCACTTTGCGCATATATTGGTTTTTAATATCATTTATGTATTGATACAGCGCTTTGTCGCTTTTTATTTGGTGTTGAATGGGATATTTTTTTTCTAGATATGCACCCAATTTACCATCGCTAATAAGCAGTGCTGCTTGGGTTTGAACTTGCTCAGAATAATGAGCGATGTATTTTAATGTGGTCACGAACCTATCCTTTACTGATGCATTACCACGTATCGACGCGGTCTAAATGAATTTTACCTTATATTGGTGCGCTTTATTAGAGCGTGTCATCATTTAGGTTATGAGGCATAAACAAACCCCATAAGCTGAGGTCAACTTATGAGGTCGTTTTTGCAAACACATTATGAGCTGTTTAATCCTCTAAATGATGTTTAACGCTCTAAATGTAGATACTGTAAATGACGCTCGTACTGGTTTAAGATATCGACCAATACTTGCTCTTTAGAGTAGCCAACCAAGTCATACTCTTGCGAGCCTTCGCTTAAGAACACTTCGGCACGATAATAGTACTCTGCATTCTTAGTTGAGGTGCTCAATGTAAAGTTAGGACGTTCTGCTTTAATCAAGTTGACTTCATAAATAAAGTCGTCTTCGTCGCCATGTCCAACTCGCAATTTTAGACCATCTATTTGACCGCTACTCTCATCCATACCTTCATCTATATCTTGTCCGATATGTGCAGGGTTACGGATGTCCAAAGATGTTTTTAGACCGCCTGCGGCAAACTCTTTTTCAACTTCCGTCATAGCAGGTCTAACCACATTTTGTAAAAACTGTTCCACTTGTGCATGTTTAGGGAAACTAACAATACGTTGCAAGCGTGCTTTCCAGCTCTTACCACTATCTAGCACGTTCGCCGTACCAATCGTACTGGCCTTACGTTTATTGCCTTCTTCTTTTAATGACCTCCACATCGATACCATATAAAGAACGAGAATAAGCGAGAATGGCAAACCTGCAATTACAGATACTGACTGTAATGAGGCAAAACCACCAGCAAATAATAGTCCTAAGGTGATAAAACCTGTTGCTGCTGCCCAAAACAAGCGTAACCAAACAGGAGCATCTGTGTCATTAGTCATGCCTCTTGAGCTCAAGTTCGCGAGTACTAACGCGCCTGAATCCGCTGAGGTCACAAAAAAGATAAGGCCAATAATCACACCAGCGAATGATAAAATATCGCTGTAAGGAAAGTGCTCAAACAGAGCAAACATGCCCATCGCTGCATCATTAACAGCGATTTCGCCCAATTCAGTGGCACCATTGGCAACCAAGTCTATCGCTGAATTACCAAAGATAGAGAACCAAGCAAAGATAAAACCGAGCGGGATAAACATCACACCAAAGACAAACTCACGCAAGGTACGACCACGACTAATACGTGCGATAAATAGTCCTACAAACGGTGCCCAAGCGACCCACCATGCCCAGAAAAATATCGTCCAACCTGATTTCCAGTCGGCACCAGCTTGACCATCATAAGCATAAACATCAAAGGTTTTGAAAATAATGGTTTGGAAATACTGTCCGATATTTTGAGTAAAAGTATTGAGCAAATAGACAGTATTACCCATTACTAATATCGCAATCAATAGCAATATAGACGATAGCATGTTGAATTCAGAGAGACGGCGTACGCCTTTTTCGACACCCGTCATCGCAGAGACAGCGGCCGCCGCAACAACACAGACGATAATAATTGTCTGAACGGTTTTGCTCGATTCAATACCGAAGACATGGGTCAAGCCTGCGTTGGCCTGCAATACCCCAATACCCAAACTGGTGGCGATACCCATCAAGGTACAAACAACACCAAAGGTATCAATACCATCACCAAGCCAGCCTTTGATGAGTCGTTCACCAAAGATAGGTGTCAACGGCGAACGTAATGCCAATGGCATGTTTTTACGATAAGCAAAGTATGCCAATGCCATACCGATCAAGGCATAGATACCCCAGCCATGTAGCCCCCAATGTAAAAAGGTCTGCGCGAGTGCCTCACGCATAGCCTCGGCACTGGCAGGTTCTAAACCAGTATGCGGTGTCAGATAATGCATCAAAGGCTCAGAGGCACCAAAGAACAATAAGTCAATACCGATACCAGCGGAGAACAGCATTGCCGCCCATGCTAGGAAAGGAAATTGTGCTTTTTCGTGATCTTGCCCAAGCTTAATATCACCGTACTTGGAGAAACCAACAAACAAGGAAAATATACTGTAAGCGGCAACCACCAGCATGTAATACCAGCCAAAGCTCTCTGATATCCATGACATACTCGAACTTAACAATGTCTCACTATAAGTTGGAAACGCAATCGTCCAAATTATCAATAAAATAGAAATAATAGCTGAGCCTAAAAAAACCGTCTTGTTTAGAGTCAGGGGTTTTGCCGCATCATTTGATGGCGAGCTGTACATAAAAGACCTCAATAGGTAAATTAAACAGGGTCTGATATTGCTTTGTCCGTCATAATCTTATGACTGATAGTCATACAAGATATAAATCACCGCATGACGCACAAAGCAGTACCAATAAATAAAGATTTGCTACTTAAGTAATGACCATTTCAGTAATGGCTACTTCAATAATTAGTACTTAAGCAACAAGGTAAGTGATTAAAAAACCAATCTTAATCGTATTCATTTTCTAAAACAGTAGCGGGGATAAAAAAGGCCTTTATATAAAAGGCCTTCTTATAAATATCATTTACCAGCGCTATGTCATAACGTGTGTCATATAGCTATATTATATCGCTATGTAGACAGTCGTCTATTTATTCATGCTTAATTTAAACAGAACCATAAGCCCGCATCGGCTCAGCTCTCAATGGCGCACCATTAGCAGTAAAGTAATCTACCGTCGAACGTGGTAGCTGCACACCGCGCATCTTATCGACGATTTTTTCTGCCAACATAATGGTGGTCGCGTTGAGATTACCACTGATGATATTGGGCATAATCGATGCATCAACGACACGCAAGCCATCGATACCATGTACCAGCCCTTCACCATTGACAACCGAATCATTGTCTTCGCCCATCGCACAAGTACAAGATGGATGATAGGCCGTCTCGCTGTGATTACGGACATACTCATCCAACTGCGCGTCGGTCACTAGATCATCGGTCGGTGCAATCGAGCGACCACGATAAGCGTCAAGCGCTGGCTGATGCATAATCTCACGAGTGATACGCATGGCAGCACGGAATTCTTGCCAATCTTGATCATGAGACATGTAGTTAAATAGAATACTCGGATGCGCACTTGGGTCTTTAGAGGTCAGCTTGACACGACCGCGACTTGGCGATCGTAATGAGCCAACATGTGCTTGGAAGCTATGAGACTTCACCGCACTACGGCCATCATAACGTACCGCGAGTGGTAAGAAATGGTACTGAATATTGGGATGGGTAAACTTCTCATCGGTACGAATAAACCCACCACCTTCGAACTGATTTGACGCGCCCAGACCCGTACCATTGAATAACCACTCAGCACCGATGGCTGGTTTGTTCCACCATTTATTGGCAGGTGCAATCGACACTGGCAACTTACATTCATACTGCATATACAGCTCTAAATGATCTTGCAGGTTATTACCGACGCCTGGCAGATCTAGCAATTCAGTTACGCCAGCCTCTTTTAGCCACTGACCTGGGCCAATACCAGAACGCTGCAATAATTGTGGCGAAGCAATCGCACCAGAGGAGACAATCACCTCACGAGAGGCATGAAAGTTTTTGGTTTGACCTTGATGCTCGACTTTGACACCGATAGCGCGTTTGCCATCAAACAAGATCACATCGGTTAGCGCACCCGTCAAAATCGTGATATTGCTGCGCGGCTTAGCACGGTCCAGATAACCACGAGCCGTTGAAGCGCGGCGACCATTAGGCGTCACGAAACGATCCATTGGCCCAAAGCCTTCTTGCTGATAGCCGTTTAAATCTTCGGTACTTGGATAGCCAGCTTGCACGCCTGCTTCAATCATCGCTTGAAACAGTGGATTAACCCCTGGTTTTGAAGTGGTCATCTCAACAGGACCACCCACACCATGATAGTCATTCTCGCCAGCATCACGGTTTTCTAACTTTTTAAAATAAGGCAGGCAATCCAGATACGTCCAATCTTCTAGGCCTTTAATCTTAGACCAATCATCAAAATCTAGCGCATTGCCACGGATATAACACATACCGTTAATCAGTGACGAGCCGCCAAGCCCTTTGCCGCGACCGCAGTCCATAACGCGGTTATTCATATACGGCTCAGGATCGGTTTTGTAGCCCCAGTTATAGGTTGTTCCTTGCAACGGCATGGCGAGCGCTGCTGGCATCTGCGTACGAAAATCTAAGCGATGGTCTGGACGACCTGCTTCTAGTAGCAGCACCTTAATACTGGCGTCTTCGGTCAAACGCGTGGCCAGCACATTGCCTGCTGATCCTGCGCCAACGATGATGTAGTCATACTCAGGTGTGGTTGATGTCATAAAACGCTCCATAATATTGAAAAAACATAAATCATCTAATATCAGTAAGGCCAATTAAAAAGGAAAGATAATACCTAATGAAGAAACCTTACTGGATTGGCTTTTCTCAATACAAATGATTAAAAGACTGATTCAAACTTACCCAACTCTACTTGGATAGATTTGGTCTGAGTATAATGCTCAAGGGCTTCAATGCCGTTTTCGCGGCCAACACCTGAATGCTTGTAACCGCCGACTGGCATTTGAGCAGCTGACTCGCCCCATGTATTTAACCAACAGATACCCGCTTCAATCTGAGCAATCACTCGATGCGCTCGGGTCAAGTCAGCAGTTACAACACCAGCTGCCAGTCCATACTCGGTATCGTTGGCACGGCGAATGACTTCTTCTTCGGTCTCATAAGTCAATATTGACATCACTGGGCCAAATATTTCTTCACGTACGATAGTCATCTCATCAGTGCAATCAGTGAATACCGTCGGTGCGACGAATGCGCCATTTGCCAATTCGCCTGTTGTCACACGGTCACCACCTGTTAGCAGTCGTGCACCGCTAGATTTACCTTGCTCGATATAGCCAAGCACTCTTTCCATATGCGGGAAGCTGACTAGAGGGCCCATGTTGATGTTTTCATCCATCGGATCACCCAATTTAATACGCTCAACACGCGTTAAAATAGCCTGCTCAAACTTAGCTTGCATGGCTTTAGGAATGAACACGCGCGTACCATTGGTACATACCTGACCACTGCTATAGAAGTTCGCCATCATCGCGATGTCCGCAGCCATGTCGATGTCTGCATCATCAAAGATAATTAATGGAGATTTACCACCCAGCTCTAATGTCACGTCTTTAAGAGACGATGATGCTGCACTCGACATGACTTTTTTACCAGTCGGCACGCCACCGGTAAACGAGACTTTGGCGATATCAGGATGCTGAGTTAGTGCCTCACCCACTTTATAATTACCTTGCACGACGTTGAATACGCCATCTGGTAAACCTGCTTCTGTAAATATTTCGGCCAGTTTCAATGCAGTTAACGGCGTCACTTCTGATGGTTTGAATATCATCGCATTACCAGCGGCTAGTGCCGGTGCTGCTTTCCACATCGCGATTTGAATCGGATAGTTCCATGCACCAATACCAGCAACCACGCCAAGTGGCTCGCGGCGAGTATAAACAAAGCTGGTATCACGTAGTGGAATCTGACGACCTTCTATCATCGGTGCAAGACCTGCATAGTACTCAACCACATCAGCACCCGTAACGATATCGACATACTTGGTTTCAGAATACGCTTTACCTGTGTCTTTCGTCTCAAGCAATGCCAGTACATCGTTGCGGTCGCGCAATATCTCAACGGCCTTTGATAAGATTCGACCACGCTCAACCGCTGTCAATGCTGCCCAAACTTTTTGACCTTTATGAGCGGCTTTAACGGCTTCATCAATTTGCTCATTGGTCGTTTGTTGAACGGTAGCTAACAACTCACCTGTCGCTGGGTTGATGTCTTCAAAAGTCGTCAGCGTCTCATCTACCGCCAAGTAACGACCATTAACATAGCCTGTTTGGACTTTTTCTAAATCGATAATGTCTGTTAAGTTATTTGAGTTTGTATGAGTAGCTGTCATGGAGTGCTCCTTACGACGACTGGTACAAGCGCTATAAAATCACGCCTACCGAATAATTTCGTCATGGTTTCAGTTTTAAAAAAAGTTGCATCGTTATATGATGACAAGTCGTTATATGGCTAAAAATCGTTATTTAATTATCAATTGTTCTTTAATAAAATTTTGGGTGCGGCATTTTAATTAACACGCTGTATCGTCTTTATGAGTCAAAACCACGTTGCGTCATTTTTATTAGACGCTCACGTAGCGATTTCTTATCCGAGATATTGATACCTGAGAAGTCAGAAAGCCAAATCCCATCAGCGACCAACCGCACCATACACAATGTCTCGGTATTATCGGTTGCTTCATGCTTTTGTAATTGCTCATTTGCCCACTTGGCCCACAATTCACGCAGCTCACTATCGCCTAGCATCAATACATATAGCGTCGCTTGACTGTCAAACTCTTCCTGCCCTTTTTCGCCTAGACTGATGGTGGCATCTATATAAGCACGGGTAAAAGAGCCATAACGCACTGGATCTTTCGCCATTGCGCTATCTACTTCTGCCTCAAACTTCGCCATCGCATCATGAAACACTTCAAGAATGAGCGCGTTTTTAGTGGCGAAATGATGCATGATTCCACCTTTGGTCACCCCAACCGCATCTGCCACAGCTTGGAAAGTGACTTTCGACAACCCTTGCTCTAGCGTTATTCTTGCAGCCTGATCGAGCAGCGCGCGACGAATAACTTCTGGTTGTTTTTTACGTTTATGAGCGTTTTCAATTTCCATATCAGTGCACCACAGAATTAGAGAGTAAATTCATCACCATCACACCGCCTACAATCATAGCAATACCAACCACTGCCGCTGTATCAAGGCTTTGCTTAAAAAACACCAAGCCAACAAGCGATGTTAGTACGATTCCGAGTCCACCCCACAGCGCATAGGCAATACCAAGCGGTATGGTCTTAAGGGTCTGCGTCAACAAGTAAAATGAGATGACATAAAGCAAACCCATGATAAGCGTCGGAACCAAACGCGTGAACTGCTCTGACTTCATCAAGAAGGTAGTGCCGATCACTTCACAAATGATGGCAATGGCCAAATAACCATAAGCAATAGTGGTAGGACTCATATTTAACATACCTTTCTCGAATCAAGCATATTTCTCGATTCAGTATCAATTAGTCATAATAAATTGTTTGAGCATGTATTAAAGATACCGTACGGTCGGTATTCTATAGACATATTCTAGCAATGTGAAGGGCTAACTCATAAGTTTTTTGTTTCAAGTGGTGTATGTATTGCGTTAATATTCAAAAAGATAGACGAGTTGTCTAATCAAATATAGGCCTAAAACCTAAGCGCAAAGACGGATGCAAGGTTACTTCGACTACTTATTAGAAGCACTTTTCTCTTCGGTCGATGCACTTAATAAAATTATCGATGACCGAGCCAATAAATAACAACTTGAGACTCACCTATCTACCAGAACTGCCCATTTAACAGGCGATAACGAGCCATTTTGAATTAATTACAACAATATTGATAATTAATGGCGTAATAAGGTTGACAGCCTATGATGACTTGGCGTAAAATACGCCCCACATAACGCAAACAAGATAAGCAATTGTTCTTATATAATGCTTACTAAACTTACTGTTATGACAACTTATTCTCCAATAGCTCAGTTGGTAGAGCAACGGACTGTTAATCCGTGTGTCCCTGGTTCGAGCCCAGGTTGGAGAGCCATATACTGAAAACCTTCATCATTACTTGATGAAGGTTTTTTTATGGTCGCCATTTATATATGTAATGGTCATAATATTAGCATGGCTACTGTGTTCTTTTGTGCATTTTTGTTGTATGGTAAGTGAAGTATTGATTGGGTTAATTTCTGTCTGAGCGCTTTACTCCTACTCACTAAAAGTAATGGTTTATTATGATACCTGTACGTGTAAAAAATAGATTTTCTGATCATCCACAAAAAATCATGCGTCCAGTCAGCATTCGCCTGTCTGAAGAAATGATTTCGCTACTAGAAGCGACGTCGTCGGATTTAGGTTTCAAACGTATTCAAGGTCTTATCCGCCTATATATTCGTCAGGGTCTTGATCGTGATCATCAGGATTATACGTTAGCCCATGATGAAGTTTTTATCGAAACACTACGTAAGCGCGGTGTTAGCCAGCATATTATTGATGAAGCTATTGTTGTAACGCATAATAATAATATTACTCACTCATTGTCTGAGCTACAAGAAAACGATCAAGCTAATGACCAAACGAATAATTAGCCAGCTGCATTAAAAACAACATGCCAATGGGTATTGAATAACAATAACCATTCAAAACCACTATTATTCGTCAGCTTTTACGGCTTTTAATAAAAAAGACTGAGTCCGCCTAATCGCATTCAGTCTTTTTTTATGGGCATCTTAAACATATCCTTTGCTAGTCCTTACTATCATCCACTCTGACCAACACCCCTCCTGCCCCTTTCTGCTGTCACAAATATAAAAACATATCTGTTTTATTTCCATACTCCCTTTAGCGATAATTAAACACAAGCAATCTTCAAACGAGGTATATTAATAAAAAGACCACTATAGTCGGTTCAATATAATGTCGATATCAAAAAACTAAGCAAAGATGACGATGTAGCAGATTTATATAAACGTGACTATATTATCGCTCTTTATTTTTCATAGGGATTTACAAGGAGGTGTACGATGATGGGTTTATATCAGCGTTTAGACAAAGCGTTGTTACTAGCAGTTGCTTTGGCAGTGCTGCCAGTCGTTTCTGCGTGCTCACAGCCACAAACGGATCCAAACAAAAAAACAATACCGACCAACTCTGACCAGTGGCAAAAAAAGCTTGGTACTACCTTTGAGCAGCTACCCAAGGCTGATCAACAAGTCCTTAGCCGCTATATGTTACGAATGAAGCTGAGCGGCGCTTATGAGTCAGGCGCGATGCCACGTACCACTATCAAACAAGCCCTCATACAGCAGCGTGAATACGAGCGTTTGCACCCAAATAACCCTACCGGTAAGAAGAGCCCTATCGTCAAGGGTCAGCCAGCAGCAACCGCTAACGCACAGAATTACCCTATCGCTCTGCTACCAGTCAAGACCAGCGATGACGACAGCTTAAACCAAGTAAAACTACAGTTCATGCTGTCGAACCACGGTCAGGTCGCTATTCAAAGCTTTAAAGGGACACTAATCATGCAAGATGCGAAGCTGACGAAAGGTAAAAGATTCAACGTGCCCTCAACACAGTTTGACCCGCCCATTCAACCAGAGCAGTCTGGCAAAATCATCATTGAGAGTAGCATAGAAGACATCAACGTCATGCGTGCCATAAAAAACACCAAGGACATGACCATCATGATTAGCGAAGGTGTTTTAACGTTAGAGGATGGACAAACCGTGGAGTTTGATGAGTCGCTAATGAAATAAAGGATGTCGTTGCAAATTCATTAAAAGTTAGTTCATCGCAATGTCATTAAAAAAAACATTGGAAAAGAACGTAAAAAAGCCCCAATCACTATTGATTGGGGCTTTTTTCGAATTTGGAGGAGACGGAGAGATTCGAACTCTCGAAGGGCTACAAACCCTTGTCGGTTTTCAAGACCGGTGCATTCAACCACTCTGCCACGTCTCCATAGGTGCATCATTATAACGATATAGAATAAAAATGCAACAAAAAAAGCCGCAATCATTAATAATGATTGCGGCTTTCGAATTTGGAGGAGACGGAGAGATTCGAACTCTCGAAGGGCTACGAACCCTTGTCGGTTTTCAAGACCGGTGCATTCAACCACTCTGCCACGTCTCCATAGGTGCATCATTATAGCGATATAAAATGAGATTGCAAGCAATTAATTGAACGAATTTAAATTATTTTGCTGCTATCGTTGATTCCGTTTAAAAGAGCATCAAGGCAACTGAGTACAGGTGTATAGGTGATACTTTCAGCGAGGTTAATGCTGTCACTTTTTTATCAAGGATTGACTATCGGTTTTTTATTAGATGCCAGATGTAGGCACATATCGAGCAACCTATTGGCATAGCCCCATTCATTATCATACCAAGCAAAAACCTTGTATTGCTCACCCACTTGCATGAGCTGCTGCCCATCGATGATAAGCGACTCTGTCTGATGGATAAAATCACTGGAGACCAATGGCTCATCGGTATAGGCCATGATGTCGTGTAGATGTGCCTGACTGGCAGATTTGAGCACGTCACGAATATCATCGACACTCACGTTAGGCGCATCAAACACAAAAGTCACGTCAATGGCGGCAACATCGATAGTTGGCACTCGAATAGAATGCCCATTTATTTTTCCTATCATCGCTGGTAGCACCCGCTCTGTCGCAGCGATACTGCTAGAAGTGGTCGGGATAATATTATAACCAGAAGCCCGCGCGCGTCTCGGATCTCGATGCGCCTGATCCAGTACTGTTTGGTCAGCCGTGACCGCGTGAATCTCCGTCATCATCGCTGACTTGACGCCAAATGCAGCATCAAGGGTTGCAATCAATGGCACCAGTGCTTGCGTGGTACAAGAGACACTCGAGATAATCGGCAGCTCACGCGTTAACTCATCCGTGTTGACACCCATAACGATGCAAGCATCCACATCGTCAAAAGGCGCTGCACCAATAATCACTTGCTGCGCTCCAGCCGCTCTATGTAGCTGAGACTGTTCATAAGAGCGGAAATGACCCGTGCACTCTAGTACCACATCGACGCCCAACGCCTCCCAAGGCAGGTTTTTCGGATCTGCCTCCGACAGCATATTGATACAGTAGGTTAGATTACTCTTCGTCAGACAAAGCTGAGTCTTGCTGGTATCGTCGGCTCCACTCTCTACAATCTCGGCACTAACGCCCAGTCGGCTCAAACGCCCATGTGTACTATCAAACTTTAATAAATGCAGCAAGATATCCGCTGGCGCTAAATCATTAATCGCCACCACATGAATCGCACGACCTAACACTTCAAAGCGCTCTAGCAGTGCGCGCAATACATTGCGTCCTATACGTCCAAAACCATTAATAGCTACTCTAAGTGGCTGTGTGTGCTCACCAGTGGCATAAAGCGCTGCTGCTACAGGGTCAGACGTTAATTGATAGGTGGCGCTAGAAAAATCAGGCATAACAAGTTATCGCTATAAAGAGAGATATAAGATTGAGCACTGCAATTTCAGCACTACAATGGAACAAAAACCATGCGCTTTAATGGTTTTAACAATAGGTTGGATATTAGGGCGTGTTGCCCATTCACAAGTAGGCACACAAGTAGTCACTGCTGATTGCCATAGTCGAATGCTCAACAAGCGCTAGGGTGTTATAAAGATAAGTGCTAAGCGAATAGTATTGTAGTCAATATTTTGTTTCAGATGATCAAATATCGGACGCAGCTTAATACTACCATCATCATTAAAATCATTTGGATTATTGGCAACTTTAATGACCACATAGGCATTACCGACGGCAGTCATCACCTCGTCTTCAGGACGCAAATGATCACAAGCCAAACTTTGGTCTTGAGATTTTAATTCGCCGATATGGCGCATGATGGTGGATTGTGACAGCTGACGGGCTTGAGAGATTTCTGCAATAGACAAGCTCTCTTCTAATAATATTCTGGTCGCTAGCAATGTACTGTCTGACTTATCAGATACTTGATTGCCCATTTTTTGCTTTTTATCTAGCTGCGCCTGCTGTTGCTCGCGGCGCTTCTTTTGTAGATTGGCATAGCCATCAATCACTGACTTACTCAGTGTACCGCCTGATTTTAGAACGAACTTCTCATGTGCCTGCGTCATACTCTCTTCATCGAGCATCGCATAGTTAGCATCAGCTTCCTCAGATAACACTAAAAATCGCTTGTCTGCACCGCGCGCTAATGGATCTAGCTGCAGGCTCATGTCGTTCATACCTAGTAACTGCAATCCCGCTAACGACTTGAGCCTTGATAATGCCACATAACCTTGTCCTAACTCAAAGGTACGAGACAAATCTATCTCAGCAGCATCTAACGTCATGCCTTGTGACTTGTGAATAGTAATCGCCCATGCCAGACAAAGCGGCACTTGCTCATAGCTCGCTAGCACTTCACCTGTCTCATCTTCGATAATCCACTCTTCAGGCTCAGCGATGACTTCTCGTCCTGAATTAAGTCTTACCACTGGCATTTTCTGTGTTGTTGGCTTTTTGGCTTTTGGCTTTTCTTTTTCTTTTTTGGTTTTACTTTTTGTGCTTTTGGCAGATGTTTCATCACTGTCGGCAGTGCTATCGATATCATCATCTTCAATCAAAGCCTCACTGGTATCTTTGCTATCGTCGATTTTCACAGCAGCAAAACCTATCAGCTCACCCATCGTACCGTTAGAAACACCAAGCTCGGTGTTGTTTTTAATAAACATCACTTTTGAGCCAACTTTAAGCACTAAATCATCTTGAGTGCGTACTGTCTTCTTGAGTGTCTCAACCAGCTTACTATCACCCGTAGACGTGGCTTCAAAGCGCATCATCTCACCAGACAGTGCCGCTAACTCTTTATCATTGATTTTATTGACGTTGAGATTGTGCGTATACAGACGGGTACGCTTGATATCGACGTTTTGGTCAAAGGTCGCTTCTAGCGCAGCAATCGCCTCAAAAGTGACTTCTTGACGACGAATTTGGTTCAAAATATCGTCCAAATCAAGACCGCTGTTGGCCGCCTCACTCACTTGTCGATGCTGCTCAGATAAATAACAAATATGAAACTTGGCATCGAGCCACGCCTCAGACATAAAAGCAAACTTCTCACGATTGCTCTCACCTTTGCTGCCTATGGGCGGTAACTGAAAGAAATCCCCTGCAACCACCACCTGAATACCGCCAAAAGCTTTGTCATTTTTGCGCACATGCTTGAGTACTTGACTCACCAAATTAATCTGCTTGGCATGCAGCATCGATATCTCATCAATGATGAGTACTGCCGTGTCCTTTAATCTATCTGCTAAAAACTGTTTGCGTGACAACGTGGTCAAGTCGCGGTCGCTTAACTCATCTTTGATACCGATACCCGACCAGCTATGAATGGTCGTACCGTTCATATGCGTGGCCGCAATCCCCGTACTGGCAGTGACCGCAACAGGTACTCGACGCGCACGTAGATAATCGATGTATTGATTGAGTGTATATGTCTTACCTGAACCTGCTGAGCCAGTCAAAAAGACATTTTGACCTGTTTTTAGGATATCAAGAGCAGAAGATTGACGCATATATTCAAACCAACCAATAACTTAGAAGAAAAAGAAAAGAGAGCAGCCATCAGCAATTTTATAAATGCCGTAGCTTAAAATATTGGCAATAATTATAACAGCTACATCCACTTTACGAACCCTTTTAACTGACACATTTTCCATAACTAAATTTTATGAGTTCATTCATTAGTTATTATTAAAATTGAGTATAACTCTGCTCAAAAGTTGAGTAGTATGAAATGAGAACTTGATCAGGAAGATTCGGTGGCGATGAGATAAGCCCTTATTTTACACGATGATGTAATAAATAATTGCTTATATATGACTTGCCTCATACATAAAACAACAAGGAGCAGTTAATGTTATATCCCTATCCAAACACAGAAAAAAGCCAAGTCCAATTCCGCGAAAAATATGACAACTTCATCAATGGTGAA
>NZ_JBVFXW010000042.1:0-25819 GCF_055522395.1 Psychrobacter sp. TPE 89C | reverse complement strand
ACATTATCGTCGGTTTGCGCCTAATTTGGTGCAATTTTAGCAATCAGCAGCCCTAATATTTGAATGTTCAACAGACCCTAAATAAAAGAATAAAAAAAGGCTTACCAAATAAATGATAAGCCTTTTAAACATCTAATATATCAATACTTATGTATCAAAGCTTGTATATTAATACTTAGATTTTGTTTTGAACTTCTTGAGCACTACCACTAACAGCATTACCAGCGCTTGATACGTCTTGGCCTAGACCTTTAAAAGTGTTACAACCAGTTAATACAAACATAGCGGTCAAAGATGCGATGATTACTTTTTTCATAATAGTATCCTCAAAAAATAAATGGATTGTTATAAATAATAACAGCGATGCCAAACATAATGCTTAACACTCACTGAAGGTTTATTAGATAGAAAGATAATTATAGGTAATAACTATCTTTTTATCCGTTACAGACATCATAGTGAAAGTTAAAAACGGTGCACAGTAGCAAAATGTAATTATTGGCAGTAAACTGTAACTTTTCATTACGTACCGATGATAAATACAAATAATAAGTTTTGACCACTGACGGAGTTAGTATGACCATCCATATTGTGTTGGTAGCCCCTAAAATGCCCAGTAATACTGGCAATATCATTCGTTTGTGTGCCAATAGCGGGGCACAGCTACATTTGGTCAGACCTTTAGGGTTTGAGCTTGATGACAAAAAGCTACGCCGTGCAGGTTTGGATTATCATGAATACGCACATCTGCAAGTACATGATGACTGGGCAGCCGCAAGAGAGGCATTGAACGTTGCCGATTGCCATGTGGTCACAGCATTGACCACCAAACTGAGCAAACCATTTTACGATTATGACTTTAGTGGGTTGCAGGCTACTGAAAATTTGGATAGTGCTCAGACAGCTAAGAAAATGCCCAATATTGCATTGGTATTTGGTTCTGAAACGGCAGGTTTAGCAGATGATATACGCGAAGATATTGGCGCTGATAATTGGTTGAGATTACCTATGCTGGCTGATTCGCGCAGTCTAAACCTATCTAACAGTGTTGCGATATGTCTGTATGAGATATGGCGTCAGCAAGGCTTCGCTGGCGATGAAGGACGTAGTGTCGGCTATGAGACCTTGACGGTATATGATCCCAAATAGCGTTTTTTCTGAAATGATGTACTGTTGGGATAAGTATTTGATAGCTTATGTTTGCAGCAACACAACAAGCGAAAAAAATTATCCCAATAGTAGGTCTTTTTAGTAGGTTGCTGTGTTCAGAATGACGTTTACAAACAATTGGGTGGCTTAGGTAGACCTGACAGGCGATTGACATGGCGGGCGACCAACCCTGTTTTGAATAGTTGCTGTAGTTTTTGATTACTAATATCGTGCTCAGGCAAGGTCTTTTGTAGCCATTTAATCAATGGGCGCGTGGCTGGTGCATGATTGAATTTAGCAAAAAACGCACGTACTTGTTGTAAAATCTGCAAATGCTCAGCTTCCAAATGAACATCTAATGTGTCGGCCAGTTGTTGTGCGATATCGGGTGTCCAGATAGTATGATCACACAGATGACCATCTTGATCTAATTCAACACTGATTTCAATATTATTAGGTATCATAGCAGGGGTAGTGGCATCATTATTATTCATAAGGCAATGGTCACGACTTTATCAAATTGTGTATCTTGAGTCAGCTCGACCCACTCGTTGTCTGTCAATATCCTACTCAATTTGGCCTCTAAATTAAGCTTGAGAGTCGTGTTGGTCGTCAGTTGCGCGACATCATCAGCTAGTGCATAAATACCAGCAATACCCTCAATCTCAATATCGCCCAAATAAGCATCTAACCAGTCGATAAAGGCAACAGTAGTGCCTAGCAGTAAAATACTGTCACCAGTGCGCCATGTGCGTGACATCTCGTCAATACCGCGTCTCAGGGTATCCATCGGACTATGCAATTGATATAACGTTGCCATTTGGTTCTTCCTATCTGATCAGTTAAAAGGTCAGTATCTGCTCAAAGTCTTGTGAGTTCACGACTTCTGGTATCAACGTCAGTTGTGACGCCAGATCTGCTGGCAGCATACCTGTGACCCACCCACTAAATACATCATCAGGCAGCCAAGCCGCTGGCATGTCATACAGCTCAAGTGATTGAATCATGCCATGCAAGCGCGATTCAGATTGCATCAATAGGCCAAAGACAGGTGCATCCAAATATAATTGTACGTCATGACCAAAGGTTGCTAGCGTTAGCGCCAGCGCACAGCCTTCATAACTGGCCGTTTCAGTCGGCATGTGCAACTGAATTAATAATTTCATGATTAAATCCTAATCTGATTACTTGCGTGACGATTGCTGTCATCGCAATCATATCTTCCAAGCCAAAATATCTTAAAGCGATGCGTTGTTAAAATTGAATCAGGCGACAGTCTTCTTGCATCATCATCGCAAGCTCACTCAGTCCGACCAGCGAAAATCCTGTCGCAAGATTGTCACCACTAAGCTGATGGCGTGAGCTGTTATCCGTGTCACTAATCCCGCGACTGAGAGCAGTACTAACGCAGACGGGTAGCGGTAACTGATACTGCTCGGCAAGGTTTTGCCATTCTTTGGTTAAATCAACTTGCTCTGCGGACTGCCAGCGTAAGCGATTGGCAGTATGGGCAGCATCTCCATAAAAAAAGACATTTAACGTTTCACTGCTATTTGTGTTTTCTTCGTTTGAGGTGTTTTTAAGATAAGCACGAGCATAACGTAGCGCTAGAGAGCCCAGTGGATGACTGGGATCAGCGGTAATCAAAAGTAAAGGGGGGATGGTTGTCATAAGGATTCTTGTCGATCGTCAATGCTAAAGGTGTTTATGCTACCATAAAGCGCCCAAAAGCAAAGTGCGTCAGTGTGATTAAAAGTGGTTTTATCATAAATACTGGCATATATTAGTATGGTTGTCAGATTCGGTGACTACCTCGTAAGAAAAAACGCTAATATTATGCGCTAGGTTCACGTAGTCTTATCATTCCATGCAAGGAGTTTATTTACCTATGTTACCTGCTATGCCTTCACGCGAGACCCATGGTACAGATAGTCAGCCTACAGTAGAGCAGCTGCAAGTATTGCAGACGGCGAGTGAGTTTGCTTATCAAATATGGGAGAGCCGTACGGTCTCATGCCAAACATTTTTGCGCAGCTACCCATTAGATCAGACCCTAACGCGCCAGCAAATCGACGATCTGATACAAGACTATACTTTGGATGAGAACTATCAAATCGCTGATGAAGCCAAGGTAATGAAAGGACTACGTGATTTGCGTACTCTGCTAATGATGCGTTGGATCTGGCAAGATGCCTTACAGTTGATCTCACTTGAGCAGTTGACTGATGAGCTTTCTGAGTTTGCAGGGGGTTGTATCTCTTTTGCCAAAGATTATACCTATCAGCATCTGATCGAGCAGTATGGTGAACCGACTTTTATTGATGCTAAAGGTAATGTGCAAATTGATGATATGGCTATCATGGCGATGGGTAAACTTGGTGCCCACGAGCTGAATCTATCAAGTGATATCGATTTGATTTTTGTCCATCAGGCGCTAGGTGAAACCAATGGTGATAAGGACAAAGGTACCCGTAGTATAGACAACAAGCGCTTTATGACTCGACTGGGTCAAGGTATTATCAAGTTATTGGATCATAAAACAGCAGATGGTTTTGTCTTTCGCGTTGATATGCGCCTGCGTCCGTGGGGCGACGGTAGCGACTTGGCCATTCACTTGTCTGCGCTACAAAAATACTTTTCTCAACATGGTCGTGCGTGGGAGCGTTTTGCTTGGCTAAAAGCCCGTGTGGTTGGTCAGTTGGATCAGCCGTTCTATGATGAATTACAAGCACTCATCAAGCCATTCGTCTTTCGCTACTATGTCGATTACAGTGCTTTTTCAGCATTGAGAGAGATGAAGTCTCTTATTCAAAACCAAGTGGCACAGCGTGAAGATTTAGACAATATCAAGCTTGGTGCAGGTGGTATCAGAGATATTGAGTTCATCGTACAAGCTTTTCAATTGATTTATGGCGGTAGGCATCCTCAGCTACAGATTAAATCCTGTCTGGACGCGATGAAGGTGCTATATCAACTTAAATATCTAGAGCTTTCGACCTATAAGCAACTGCAAGCTGCCTATCGATTTTTGCGCCGGCTTGAACATGCGATTCAGGCGATTAACGATCAACAGACCCAGCGCTTACCACACGATACGCAGTGGCAATATAATCTGGCTATCACCCTTGGGTTTGAGGATTGGGCTGCGCTACTCAGCACGCTCAATCAGCATCGAAATAATGTAAACGTCCCATTCGAGCGTATGGTCACCGAACGTCAAGTACCGGATCAAGAAGATGCTAGTCTCGAGCCAAAAGATCTGGATGAGCAGATTGCACGATTGGATAACGTACTCACGGAAAAAAACCGAGATCTATTAGAGAATTTTTGGCAGTCAAAACTGGTTGCCAATTTAAGTGATGAAGCCCGAGAACGTTTAGATGATGCGTATCCTGTCATCGTCCACGCGCTGCTGGCACATCAAGACCAGCAGCAACTTGCTAATACGGCATTGCCTCGTCTTATCTCGTTGCTTGAAGCGATTTGTCGTCGTTCCATCTACTTAGTAATGATTGCAGAAAATCCCAATGCAACGATTGAGCTGATTCCAATGCTGTCAGCCAGTCCTTGGATAGCAAAAGAGCTGGCTCACTATCCTGTACTGCTAGATACTTTCTTACAGCAGCGCTATCATCATTTGCCTGATAAACGTGAGCTGCGTGACATTCTGCGTCAACAATTACTACGCGTAGAGCCTAATGATGAAGAGAAACTACTCAGCGTTGTACGGCTGTTTAAAAAGAACCAGATACTGGCAGTAGCGGCTAGTGATATCTTGGCTGCGCGTCCGATTATGAAGGTGTCTGATTCTTTAACTTATATCGCTGCGGTGGTACTAGAAGCGGTGTTAGAGCGAGCGTTTGCAGAGATTGTCAGGCGTTATGGTTATCCTATTGGTCAAGATGGCGATCCGGTCACTGAAGCGGATTGTGGCTTTGCTATTATTGGTTACGGTAAGCTTGGTGGGCTGGAGCTGTCATATTCTTCTGACTTGGATTTGGTGTTTTTACACAAGATAAAAGAGCAGGGCATGACTACGGGCGAAAAGTCTGTCAGTGGAATGAAGTTTGCCGCGCGTCTGGTGCAAAAGCTGATGAACTATCTGAACACCCAAACGCGAGATGGCCGTGCTTACGAGATTGATATGCGTCTGCGTCCCTCAGGTAATGCAGGTATGATGGTGGTGTCATGTGACGCTTTTGAGACGTACCAGCTAGATAAAGCCTGGTCATGGGAGCATCAAGCATTGGTGCGCGCGCGCGCGATTTGTGGCGATAGACGAGTAACAGCACGCTTTTGTGATATTCGCCGAAATGTACTGGCATTGCCGCGTACGTTAGAGCAGGTGCGTACGGAAGTCACCAGCATGCGTATCAAGATGCAAAAGCATCTAGGTACCAATCAATGGCAGCAGAAATCTGGTAAGTTCCATCTCAAACAAGATGCAGGCGGGATAATCGATATTGAGTTCCTAGCGCAATTTGCGGTATTGGCTTACTCGCACGAGCATCCAAGTTTGACCAAATGGAGTGACAACGTCCGTATCTTCGAGGAAGTTGCCTTACTTGGCATTTGGGAGGCGCAAGTCTGTCAAGATTTGACAGATGCTTATCTAAGAATTCGTGCGGCTACCCATCAATTGGCATTGTCAGAGCAATCATTGTTGGTTGACGAGTCATTATGGAAAGAAACACGGGCATTGGTACAAGACCAATGGAAGCATTTGATGGGCGTCGATACAGCAGATCAAGAGTAGTATGAATCCCCAGTTTTTTAACTATAAATAATAGCCTACTAGGTCCAAACCAAAAGAGTTCATTTGCTATGACTGCCAGTGATATAATCGGTCACACATCGTAATACTACTGGCGATTCTTCATCATTTATTAGTGACAATAATGCTGAATTTTAGCAATGAAATTTGACGCAGTGGTGTTATCATATGATGTCGATAAATACTATGAAATATAATTTACCTAAAAAAGTTAGACGTTAGCGCTAGCATAAGGACTACAAAATGAACATGGCAACACAAGACGGTAAGCTTTGGATGAATGGCACAATGATTGAGCAGCCAGATGCTAAAGTTCACGTACTGACCCACAGCTTGCATTATGGCATGGCTGTATTTGAAGGTGTGCGTGCTTACCAAACTGCTGATAATCGTACTGCTATTTTTCGCCTAAAAGAGCATACCGAGCGTTTATTAGGCTCTGCAAAAATCTTTCAAATGGACGTACCGTTCGATGCCGCTACTCTAGAGCAAGCACATAAAGATGTTGTTAAACAGAACAACTTGGCAGAAGCTTATATTCGTCCATTAATTTGGGTCGGTGCAGAAAAGCTAGGTCTGTCTTCGCGTGACAACAGTATCAATGCGATGGTTGCTGCTTGGCATTGGGGTGCATATCTTGGTGACGAAGGTATCAAAAACGGTATCCGCGTGAAAACGTCTTCATTTACACATCATATGACCAATGTGACAATGTGTAAGGCAAAAGCGTCAAGCAACTATCCAGTGTCTATCATGGCCAATCAAGAAGTGACTCGTAATGGTTATGACGAAGCTATCTTGATGGATTCACAAGGCTATGTTTGCCAAGGTGCAGGTGAAAACTTATTCTTAGTAAAAGATGGCATATTGCATACGCCGGATCTAGCTGGTGGTGCGTTAGATGGTATCACTCGCCGCACTATCATTCAGTTTGCTGATGATCTAGGTATCAAAGTGGTTGAACGCCGTATTACTCGCGATGAGTTTTACTTAGCGGATGAGATATTTATGACAGGTACTGCTGCTGAAGTGACGCCTATTCGTGAATATGATGATCGCACGGTCGGTAACGGTGGCCGCGGACCTTTGACTGAAAAGCTACAAACTTTATACTTTGATGTAGTACACGGTCGCAATGAGCAATATATGGATTGGTTAAGCTTTATTGACTGATACAATGCTGTTACTTTGAAAAACTAAAAAGGCTGAACATAATTGTCCAGTCTTTTTTTTATGCTAATATAGCCATCATATTTATTCATACCGTTAAAGTGAGCAGTCAATGCCAATAGATTCTGATACAGCAGATAATAAAAACATCAAACAAATCATTTGTATTAAATGGGGTACAAAGTACGGGGCTGATTATGCCAATAAACTATATGGCATGGTATCCCGTAATATTACGCCGCCATTTCGTTTTGTTTGCTTTACAGATGATACCACCGATGTACGTCCAGAGATCGAATGCCAAGCATTGCCACCATTAGATGTCACTATGCCAACCAATACACTAGGTAAGTGGCCAAAATCTCGTTTATGGGGTGAAAAGCTTGGCGATTTAACCGGTACAGTACTGTTTGTAGACTTGGATGTGATTATCGTCGATAGCCTCGATCCTTTCTTTGAGTATGGCAAGCCGGACGATGTTATTTTATCTTATAACCCGAGCAACCCACTAGAGCGTTTGGGACAAACTTCTTGTTTCAGATTCCAGATAGGTTCGCTTGTTTCACTACAAGAAAAATTCAAGGCAGATCCACAAGGTATTGCTGATGAGTATCGTTTTGAGCAGCGTTTTGTCACACGTAACGCACCCGGTGGTGTAAAGCTGTTTCCAAAGGCATGGGTGGCACACTTTAGACGTAAATGTCGTCAGCCGTTCCCGTTCAATTACTTTAAAGAGCCAAAGATTCCTAAAGGTGCTCGTCTGGTTATTTTCCCTGGTGATTTATACCCTACGCATGCAATTGATGGCATGTATAATAAAAATGCGGCTAATAATGCTAAAGATCATTTGAAAAGAATTACTGAGCCCAAAAACTTGAAACACCCTTTACGACATTTACGTCACTTTATCTTGCCAGTAACTTGGATTGAGAAATACTGGAAGGAGTAGGCTTAGCTTTACAACTGAGTATTATCACATTAGACGTAATTAATCCTGATGTTTTATAGCCTTGTAAATGACTAGGGTTAGAGTATTCTCCAGTGAACGGATAGAACTATGAAAACAAACGATATCATCAGAGTATTTGTGGGCTGTGACCCAAATAACTGTGATCTAGAGCAGATGATGGTTCTAGATTATAGTATCCATAAACATACCAGTGTGCCAGTAGAAATAGTGTGGATGCAGCTCTCACGTGACCCTGATAGTTATTGGTATTCTAACCCTGAGACTGGTAAAGGCTGGGATACCACCAAGTGGTCAACGCCTTTTTCAGGTTTTAGATGGGCGATTCCAGAGTATTGCAATTATTCTGGACGTGCGATCTATATGGATGCTGATGTCGTTGTTTTAGATGATTTGGCAAAATTATGGCAACATCCTATCGAAGGACAGGCCGTAGTAGCGGCTAAAACGAATGCTGATATGACTCGGTTATGTACTTGCGTGTGGGATTGTGACGCTGCAAAATCTGTTATTTTACCTATCGAGAAACTCAAAAAAGATCCTAAAAGCCACAAAGAAATGATGGCGGTATTTAAGAAAAATACTCAGCTGATTGAGTCTTATCAAGACAGCTATAACTGCATTGATGGTGAAGACTTAGCGATAGAGGAAATCAAAGTCTTGCATTACTCAGATATGGGAACGCAATTCAGTCACAAATATTCGTTACCCAGAGTGAGCAAGGAAGGCATCAAGCATTGGTTCGATGGTGAAATAATGCCGCATCCAAGACAAGATTTGGTCGACCTTTTTGATGAGTATTATCATGAAGCGCTTGCCGCTGGATATCATTTAGACAGTTATCGAATTGAACCTTTCGGTAGTTTTCCAAAAAAATCTCAACAAGGCTACAGTGGTAATAAAGTCACTCGCCCGAGTGCTTCCAAATCACTGTTTTCGAGACTCTTTAAGCGCTGATTTTTCGATCAAATAATTATAAGTTTCTTTAAGTGGACAAAGATATCACTCGATAGGTCGTAGTTTATGAAACAGCACAAAAAAATAGTGTTACTTGTTATTAATTGCTTACAAGGCGGCGGTGCGGAGCGTGTGGTATTGACGTTAGGTCAAGGGTTTTATGAATTGGGCTACGAAGTACATGTTCTAAGATTCAAACCCTTGGTAGAGTATGAGTTGAGCCCAGACCTTCATTATCATGTGCTCAAATTTAAACCTTACAAGCTCATACCAGGATCTGAAAGGCGTGATAAGCTTTTTGCGCGTTCTGTCGATAAGTATGTTTCACAAAATATCGGTCAGCCTGACATGATACTTTCTAATCTTGATCGTGCGGATAGTATCTTGAGTAATAGTAAGCTACCGAATATCACTTATATTATTCATAACACCGTATCGCTGCTCTACAAATTCAATAAAAATCAAGATGCTGAGCAATTAAAAAGAAAAATGGTCGAGATTTATTCTAAACATCCTTGTGTATGTGTGAGTGAGGGTGCTGAAAAGGATTTTATCAAAAGCTTTGGCAATATCACACCAACGGCGGCCATCCACAATCCAATTGATAGAGACAATATCCAAAAACAGGCCAATGCTTTTGTTCCTGAATATCAGAACTATATAATACATGTAGGAAGTTTTAAAGATGCGAAGCGTCACGATGTATTGGTAAAAGCCTACGCAAAGACTGATCAATCTATGCCATTGTTGCTCTTAGGCCAAGGCAAGCATAAAAATGAGATAGAGAATTTAGTCACAGCGTTAAAACTAGAAAATAAGGTGGTGTTTTTAGGCTTTCACGAAAATCCTTTTCCTTATATCAAACATGCACAATTTAAGGTACTGACTTCTGACTGGGAAGGCTTTGCTTTAGTTATTGCTGAAGCTTTAGTGCTAGGTACGCCAGTTATAAGCACCAACTGTCCGTCAGGCCCGAGTGAGCTGCTACCTGAAAGCAACTTGATGCCGATGGGAGATATTGAAGCCATTGCCGAAAAAATGCGTCAGGCCATGAGCAACCCACAACAGTTCCATGCCCCGTTTGATGAGTCACTGCTTCCAGTTAAAATAGCTGAGAAATATCTAGAATTCTCTCAAAGACTAGATGTCATAAAGTGATACTGTCAAATCCTCTTTATACTCAAAACACTCACTTTTAAGAAAGTTTAAAATGACTAATAATGCCACGAGCATAATCAATAATTTACCCAGAGAAAATAAGAAAAAAATACTTTTAGTCATCAACTGCCTACAAGGTGGTGGCGCTGAGCGTGTTGTACTTACATTAGGGCAGGGCTTTTATGAGTTGGGATATGAAGTACATGTTTTAAGATTCAAGCCTCGGGTAGAGTATGACCTTAATCCGAACCTTATTTATCATGTTCTAAAATTCAGGCTTTATAAAAAGATACCAGGAGCACAGCGTCGAGATAAGTTTTTTGCTCGTACTGTAGATCGCTATATCACAAAAAAAATTGGTCAGCCTGATGTGATTTTATCCAATCTTGATCGCTCAGACAGCGTTTTTAGTTATAGTCGTTTGCCCAATATTGTATATGTGATTCATAATACTTTATCTTTATTGTATAAGTTTCAACAGGCTGATATTGGTCATCAGAAAAAAGAAAACTTTACTAAGATTTACTCAAAAAACCCTTGTGCCTGCGTAAGCAATGGCGTTCAGAAAGATTTTTTAGAAAATTTTGGTGATATTACACCAACGATAGCCATTCACAATCCAATAGATAGAGACTGTATTCGAAAACTAGGTGACGCGTTCGTTCCTGAGTATGAGAATTATATTATTCATGTGGGTAGCTTTAAAGAAGCAAAACGTCATGATGTACTCTTGAGAGCTTATGCTAAGACAGATCAGTCTCTACCTTTATTGCTTTTAGGTAAAGGTAAACTTAAGAATGATATAGAGCAATTGGTAGTTGAACTCAACTTAGAGGATAAGGTGGTTTTTTTAGGTTTCCATGAAAACCCTTTCCCTTATATAAAACATGCAAGATTTAAAGTACTAACTTCTGATTGGGAAGGTTTTGCTTTGGTAATTGCAGAGTCTCAAGTGTTAGGCACACCAGTTATTAGTACTGACTGTCCCTCAGGTCCAAGTGAATTATTGCCTCAAAACAACTTAATGCCAATGAGAGATATAGATGCGATTGCTGCTAAATTAAGCTTAGCAATGAAAAATTCAGAGCAATTTCATTCTGAATTTAATGAGGCATTGCTACCTATCACGATAGCCAAAAAATATATTGAGTTCGCTTCTAATTGTGAGAATACAGGTGAGAAAGCTTAATCCAACCACCATTTAGACCAATCATCTCTGTGTAATTGCCGTAGCGTGGCAAACGCACTTTGATTATTTTGTAGTTTTTCGAATACAGCCAATAGTATAGTTGTCGCTAATTTGTCGACTTTAAGGAATTTACTATAGCGTTTGCGCATATTTCTTAAGCTATCATCTGTACCTATACGAAAATAGGTAAGCCCATCATATAAGGGTAAATCCCCAGCATAAAGTTGATCAGTTTTTTCATCCAGTAGTGGCATAGGTTCAGCATTAGCACTTAACTGTAAAAAACTTCTAGTTTCATGCACTCTCAACGTATTCATTAGAGTAATGACGTTCATCAGGATTGCAGCTCTATTAGTATCATCTGAGTAGTCGATGAAAGTATCGCAAGCAGAAACTATCCAACGTAATGAGAGATGCTCTAATAAATAATCGCTTTCTGCCTTCCAAAGTCTCTCAAATTCAGCAAAGGTTTTATCTGTTTTGTATTTGCGACGCATCAATATAACAAGCGTATTGTGATAAAAACAGAGCTCAGACTCACCCAACGATTGATGCTTTAGGTTATTTAAATGGATCTCTAAGTCTGTACTTTTACGCTCATCTGTTAGCGTTTCAATATCGCACAATGCTTCAGTAATGGTTGTTGCTTTCATCTCATCAAAGCTTTTGCCATCATAATTTTTAAAAACTTTACCCGCATTCAATCTTTTTTCACTTCGAAATATTAATAGCAGTTTTCTTTGCCAGTTTGTAGATGTGGTCATGTCACTAAAATCCTTTAAAAAGGTATGATGCGATTAGAGCTTAAATGTCCGAAATATAGATGCTTATATTGTTTGTAAAAGTTACCTAATCATACTGAATAATATTGTTTATACCAAGTGACAAACTTTTCAATCCCATCTTCGATGCTAGTCTCAGGTTTAAAATCAATATCATCTACCAAGTCGTCTATATCTGCGTAAGTGATCGGTACATCGCCTGCTTGCATAGGTAACAAGTTCTCTTGAGCTTTTTTGCCACAAGCGCTTTCAATAGCAGTGATAAAACGGCGTAACGTTACAGGTTGATTATTGCCAATATTATAAATCTTATAAGGGGCTGATGTTGTAGTGATAGTGGAATGTTGGGGAGAGGGAACTTTGTCTATTATTCGAATGACACCTTTTACGATGTCATCAATATAAGTGAAATCACGCTGCATATCGCCATTGTTGAAGACATCAATTGGGTCGCCAGCCAGTATTCTTTTAGTAAAAGAGAAATATGCCATATCAGGTCGACCGTAAGGGCCATAAACCGTAAAGAACCGTAGTCCTGTCGTTGGAATGTTATATAGATGACTATAGCTGTGTGCCATGAGCTCATTTGATTTTTTTGTGGCAGCATACAAGCTAATAGGGAAATCAACACAGTCAGAAGTTGTAAATGGCTGCTTGATGTTCATACCATAGACAGAGCTAGAGCTTGCATAGATCAGATGCTTGATAGCATGGTGACGACAGCCTTCGAGGATGTTCACAAACCCAACCACATTTGAATCAACATAGGCGTGTGGGTTTTCTATAGAGTAGCGGACACCTGCTTGTGCACCCAAATTAATAACCGTATCGAATTGATAGGTTGAAAAAAGTCCAGATATGGCTTCGCGATCAGCAAGATCCAATTTAATGAATGTAAAACTCTCTGGCTCTGATAAGTCACTTAATATTTTTAGACGTTCTGCTTTTAGATTGACGTCATAATAATCGTTGATGTTATCGATACCAACGATGAAATGGTTTTGATCAGTCGACTCTATTTTTAAGAGCGCCTTGATTAAGTGAAAACCGATAAAACCTGCCGCACCAGTGACTAATATATTCATCAGTCGCTCCCGAATAAGTCTCTTGTGAATACTTTATCCGCTACATCTTCTATGTCAGTAGATAGGCGGTTTGCTACAATGACGTCACTCATTGATTTAAATGCTTCTAAATCTTGAATAACTCGCGAGTTAAAGAAGTTACTTTCTTTCAATACAGGTTCGTAAACAACGACTTCGATACCCTTTGCTTTAATACGCTTCATGATGCCTTGAATAGCAGAGGCTCTAAAATTGTCTGAGCCACTTTTCATAACCAGTCGATGAATACCCACGATTTTAGGCTTTCTTTCGATGATTTTATCCGCAATGAAGTCTTTACGGGTACTATTTGAATCAACGATGGCTCTAATAAGATTGCTCGGCACCTCATCATAATTTGCCAATAGCTGTTTGGTGTCTTTTGGCAGGCAGTAGCCGCCATAGCCAAATGATGGATTATTGTAGTGGTTGCCAATACGAGGATCTAAGCCAATGCCTTCTATAATCTGCTTGGTATCCAGTCCAAAGGTCTGGGCATAGGTATCTAGCTCATTAAAATAGGCAACACGCATCGCTAGATAGGTGTTAGAAAATAATTTAATGGCTTCGGCTTCGGTAGACTCTGTAAACAGCTGAGGGACTTCTTTTTTCAAGGCGCCTTCAAGAAGTAAGTTTGCAAATTGCTTGGCACGTTCAGATTGCTCACCAACGATGATTCTAGAAGGGTAAAGATTGTCATAGAGCGCTTTACCTTCTCGCAAAAACTCAGGAGAAAAGACGATATTATCTGTTGAAAAACGTTCTTTAACTTCGTTGGTGTATCCAACAGGGACAGTGGATTTTATGATGATTAACGCGGTTTTATTGACACTCAGCACTTCCTCAATGACATTCTCTACACTTTTGGTATTAAAGTAATTGGTTTTTGAGTCATAATCAGTAGGGGTGGCAACGATAATGAAATCAGCATCTTTATAAGCAGATTTAGCATCTAACGTAGCGGTAAAGCTAATATTTTTATTCAGTAAAAAATCTTCAATCTCTATGTCTTCAATAGGCGACTGCTTGGCATTAAGCAGCTCGACTCTTTCAGCGATGATATCAACAGCTACAACGTCATTGTGCTGAGCAAGCAACATAGCATTAGATAAACCGACATAGCCTGTACCTACCACTGTTATTTTCATAAAAATCCCAATATTATATTTTGTTTATTATTTTATCGACTGCTATCTAGCATTTATTAGTTAGCAGCTTGTAATAGTGATGGCGGCAGATACGCTGAAAAATTATGAATCATAGCATCGCTAATTTTTTTGCATGAGCCTGAATTGAGCAAGTCTAAGCTTTGTATGCAGCCATATTTAATTGATTCTTTATGCAAATCAGCTAAAAAACCTTCAACACTATTTTCATTTTTGAGGTAGTTAACGGATATCGGTGGTTTAAGAGAGGTTTCGTTCTTCTGAATTTTTAAATGATTCATTAGTGTAATAGGATTTATTTGAGCCACGTCTCTAAATTTATACCTAATCTGCTCGTTCAGCAACTGAGGGTTGTCTAGTAGATAGCTCTTTAAAATGTTCTTATCAACGACATGTGGATAATGGTGAACCTCAAAAAACTGATTCATCCCAAGCGCTTTAGCACTTAACATCTGAGCAACGGTATGTTTGGGTTGAACGGCTTTACCCGATAATTTTTGTAGAGATTTCCGATAGTTTAGCTTGGCTTGTAAAAGAGCACTTTTTCTCCAATGTCCATAAATAATAATATTGTCATTGTCTAAAAAGTCTTCCTGAATAGCAGGCTGATTAAAGAAAAAATCATCATTCATGTATATAAAGTAGTCAGATAGACCTGAGATATTCCATAGCATGGTTTCAATAGACCTGGTGTTGAAGGTCGGCAGAAATTGCTCATATCCAGAAAATATTTCTTTATGATCGACAATACGTATTTTATCTTTAGCACAAATACCTTGATTGGCCAATTCAGAGATAAGTGCTGGCTGCTGTTGGTCTGTAACCACATAAATATAGCGACAAAAAGGAACGTATTTTAAGATAGAAGCAATGTTGTAATAAATCTCATCATTACTAGCGAATCGTGTTGAGCTGACGGCGTCAGAGGCAGCGCTCGTTGTTTTTTGATACTGTGCTCTTTTTTGTTTAAGCGCTGGATCATCACCATCTACCCAAGCAATGACGATATCTATTTGTTTTTCATTATCTGACTTCATGGTTTATCCTCTGTTCGAGCCTATCGCCAATAATCTTTTAGCCAAGGACTTGGCTTAACATGACGATACCATTTGCCGCCACTACCGTTGATGGCATCTGGTGGATTAATCTCACCATGAAAGATAACAATCTTTGCGTTATCAGGCAGAGTAGGTGTACGCACAAAATTGAATGGAATGGGGGCAATGCACTGGTACTTGAAGCTGACACACCAGGTTTTATCCCAGTACTCTAAATGATGATGCTCACGCAAATAGTTGGATAGATAAGCTTGCTCGTGGCGCACTTGCTGCCTAATAGTATCGAAGTTCCGCTCAAAGTTTGCAAGCAAATCAGGATAAGTGCCCATACCAATGTTAAAGCGATACACGGAGCTGTTACCAATCATTCGCCATGGCTTTTTCCAATCACGAATAATCACCACACTGTCTCTATGCGCAGCTTCATAAGTGAAAAAAGCATCGATATTATCGACAATCACGATATCGATGTCTAAAAACAGCGCAACCCCTTTAAGGTCATACAGCTCTGGTTTAAACGTTGTGAGTTTTTTCCAACCACGCTCAGGACCTGCTGGTAGGTCCATCTCTGGGATAGGGTGGCACGTAATAGCAGGATCAATGCCTGTACTATCATCGGTGAGACAGACCATTTGAAAATCTAAGGTAAGGTGGCGGCTGACCATATTATAAAGGCGGTTGACGTATTCAGGACCGTATTTATCACCCCATTTCATACAGATAACATAACGCTGATCAGCAACTTTGAGCTTTGCTTTCGTGTGGTCTGTCGATGAGGTCTTCGTTACGTCAGTTGCCATAATGCACTCATATTGATTCCAATAAAAAATGGTTAATAAAATAAAAGATTTAAAAGTTAGCTAATATTAGCACGACTACGATTCACCACCTCTCTAAACGCTTAACTGATTGTACGGTTATTACTCATTGCTATTGGATTTGGCCGTATCACTAGCGTTATGATCATGATGAATAGACTGCCTATTATTGCGAATGAATTTCGCCAAAGTTTCTTCATTGGCGTTATAAGGATTCCCCAATGAGGGAATGCGCTTGAAACGTCGATAGCCCCACATATAGTGACTACATTTGCTCTCAATCATCTGTTGCATGGCTTGGTTCAGCGCATGAGCAGCTGTTTCGGCATTGCGGTCGTAGAGTGCTGGGTCGTCGAGTTTATAACAATAGATATCAAACCCATGACCATCTTTACGGCGAATACAAGATATGCCGACTAGCGCACATTTGGTTTTGCTAGCGAGTTTCGAGGCCAGCGTACTGGTCAATGTTTCTACCCCAAAAAAGGGTACAACCACACCGCCCGATGGATCAGGTACATGGTCAGGAAGCATAATACTAAAACCACCTTGCTTAAGCGTTTTGAAGACAGCTTTGACGCCGCTACCATCAGTAGGGACTAACGTGGCATTGAGCCGTGAACGACCTTGTAAGACGAAGTCATTGGTAATATTACCCTTGACGGGCTTATACATGATGGTCGGCGAACCAAACTGGTTAAGCCAAGCATTCATCATCTCCCATGTACCGAGATGTGGGACGATTGCAAGCATACCGTTAGGACTCGCCAGTCCTTCTAATAAAATCTCTTTATTATGGACATCACGAATTTGAGAGATACTCCATTCAGGAGACATTGCCCAGCTTTTGATCGATTCAATACTGGTTAAACACTGATGATAGATGACTTCTTTGGTTAACGCTTGTTTTTGCGTAGTGGATAACTCAGGGGCAATCAGCGCCATGTTGGTACTGACAGTACGCATAATACTTAAGCTGGGTATCTTTATAATCACCCACGCAACAAAACGTGCCAGCATCTGCAATACAGACAATGGCACGATTTTGAAAATATGATACGGATTCATGACCATTCACACGGTGATGAATCACGTAACCAGTTAGATAGCAAAGAACTAAACATTATCTTAACTATTTACTGTGCAGGTTGATTGGTGTCAGCCTGTGCTTTTTCACGCACACGGATACCAAGTTCACGCAGTTGCTTGCCATCAACGCCAGCAGGTGCTTGAGTTAGTGGGCACTCAGCAGTTTTGGTTTTTGGGAAGGCAATTACGTCACGGATAGAGTCAGCGCCTACCATCAACATAATCAAACGATCCAAGCCAAATGCTAAGCCACCATGCGGTGGTGCACCAAATTTCAATGCATCAAGTAAGAAACCAAATTTGTCTTCAGCTTCTTGCTCGCCGATACCTAAAGCTTCTAATACGGCTTGCTGCATATCGTAAGTATTGATACGTAAGCTACCACCGCCAACTTCTGTACCATTCAATACCATGTCATAAGCGATAGAAAGGGCAGATTCTGGGTTGTTTTTCAACTCATCAACTGAACCTTTAGGCTTGGTGAATGGATGATGCATTGATGTCCAACGACCATCGTCAGTCTCTTCAAACATTGGGAAGTCAGTGACCCAAAGTGGCGCCCACTGGCAGGTAGTCATTTCAAGGTCGAGACCGATTTTTTGACGTAGTGCACCAATTGCATCGTTCACGACACTGGCTTTATCGGCACCAAAGAAGATGATGTCGCCATCTTCTGCAGCAGTACGCTCGATCAGGCTCACAAGTACATCGTCAGTCATGTTTTTGATGATTGGAGACTGTAAGCCAGACTCTTTGTCCATACCGTTGTTGATGCTGCTAGCGTCATTAACTTTAATATAAGCCAAACCGCGTGCGCCATAGATACCAACAAACTTGGTATACGCATCGATTTGCTTACGGCTTAATGAAGCGCCGCCAGGGATACGTAGGGCAGCCACACGACCTTTAGGATCGTTAGCAGGACCTGCGAACACTTTGAAATCGACATCTTTCATCAAATCTGCAACGTCGACCAGTTTTAGTGGAATACGTAAGTCAGGCTTGTCTGATGCATAGTCACGCATTGCTTCTGCGTAAGTCATACGTGGAAATTGTTCAAACTCGACGTCCATCATGGTCTTAAACAAATGCTTGATAAGGCCTTCATTGATATTCATGATTTCTTCTTCGTTTAAGAAAGAAGTTTCAATATCCACCTGAGTAAATTCAGGCTGACGATCAGCACGTAAATCTTCATCACGGAAGCATTTAGCGATTTGATAATAACGGTCAAAACCTGACACCATCAATAACTGCTTAAACAGCTGTGGTGACTGCGGCAATGCAAAGAAGTTACCTGGACGAGTACGTGATGGTACGAGATAATCACGCGCACCTTCTGGCGTCGCACGAGTCAGAATAGGCGTCTCAACATCTAAGAAACCATGATCGTCTAAATAACGACGAATTGTTGAAGTCGCTTTGGCACGGAACACCATACGTTCTTGCATTTGCGGACGGCGCATATCGAGATAGCGATACTTAAGACGCAAATCTTCTGATACGGTAGTCTTCTCATCGTTCAATGGGAATGGTGGTGTTTCAGATTTGGCCAGTACTTCAATCTCTTTGCCTAGTAGCTCGATTTGACCACTGGTCATAGTAGCGTTTTCAGTGCCTTCATAACGGCGACGTACACGACCAGTAATTTTTAGCACATATTCAGGACGTACCGCATCAGCAGTAGCAAAAGCTTCTGGGGTATCAGGATCGACGACTACCTGCAAGATACCAGCGCGGTCACGCATGTCTAAAAAAATCACGCCACCGTGATCGCGACGACGATGTACCCAGCCTACGACACTAATGGTTTGCTCAATTAAGCTTTCGGTTACAGCTCCGCAATATTCGTCTCGGTATTCGCTATGCGTCATAATATAGTTATCCAGTTGTCAGCCCAATTCGAAATACAATAATGCAGCCATTATTGCGCGATTCAAGCTATTCGCTAAAAAAACGCACAAACAACGCGATTAAGACAAATGGTCATCACGTCGACTGCAGAAAATTTAATGTAAACGCGTATTATGCCTAATCTGCCCTTGTTATACAACCAGCTGAGTCCAATCGAAGTATAGGAATGCCTCGGTATCAGATGTATTTGTGACCAAACATTTGTATTGGGTTAAAAATTGTCATTTTGCTTGAAAACCTGAGTGACTGTGCCTATATCAAGCTCACTTATAAAATCTTATTGATCCTACTACTATTGCTCTTATTAAAGTTATCTTAATCATGTAAGGAATACTACTCATGCTTTTTCATCCTGCCAAAAACCCTGTTGAATTGCGCGTCATTCATCTAAACAAAAACCAAGAGCAACGCCGTGAAGACTTAATGGAAGCCACGCAAGGTAAAGCGGCGCTTAAGCAGTTCAAAAAAACGATGGCTAAGAAAGCCAAGCAGGCGCTAAAGGTAAAAACCAAAAATAAGAAAAAACATGCTGATGATAAAGCACAAGTTTTTATCCTTGATTTTGATGGTGATATCAAAGCAACAGCGGTTAAGCATCTACGCGAAGAAATCAGCACGCTTATCAGCACGGCAAATAAAGGTGATGAAGTCGTCGTGCGCCTTGAGTCGGGTGGTGGTGTGGTGCATGGTTATGGTTTGGCCGCAGCGCAATTGGTTCGCTTAAAAGATGCAGGTCTAAAACTGACTGTCTGTGTTGATAAGGTCGCAGCGAGCGGCGGCTATATGATGGCTTGTGTCGCAGATAAGGTAGTGGCAGCACCATTTGCCATCATTGGCTCAATCGGTGTGGTCTCACAATTGCCAAACTTCCATAAGTGGCTCAAAAACCATGATGTAGATTATGAGATGTTTACCGCAGGTGATTACAAGCGCACAGTTACTGTATTTGGCGAGAACGATGCTGAAGATCGTGCCAAATATCAAGAAGAACTAGAGCAGACGCATGAGTTATTCAAACACTTTGTCAATAACTACCGTCCAACACTCGATGTGGCAAAAGTGGCCACTGGAGAGCACTGGTATGGAGAAGATGCGCTAAAACTTAATTTGATTGATAGCTTGCAAACATCAGATAGCTATATTTTAGAGCGCATGGAAGACAGTGAAGTGTATGCACTACATTCACGTCAAAAACCAACACTCGCTGAAAAGCTAGGATTGGCGCAAGCAGCTGAGGCAACGTTGAGTATAGCAGTTGATAAACTGCCTGATGCACTCGCGCGTTTTGATTTAAATAGTCGCTTAAATATTCTAAAATAATGTTAAATATCATTATGATAGTGGACTTCTAATACTTTAGAGTTCAAATGGTTTTTTATACATTGTTTGTATTTTGTAAAAGGCGTGGCCTAGCTGGTCGCGCCTTTTTGCTGTTTATTGATAATTGCTGTGATATAAATGTAGCATACAGAAAACAGTATACGTACGTGCACTATAGTCATTTCACTATAAAAGTATTACTGCATTAACCTCGCTTGAAGTATCACATATACATCTTCACTCGGTTGCCTTGTACTACTTTCAAATTGAATCGACTATAAGGTTCTCATGGAGCTTTTTATCAACACTTGATTTAGACAATCAATAAAGAAAAGGAAGTCATTTATGTCTAACGATAATTTAATGTTTACCGCAACAGAACATGGTCAAGCCATGCATGCCAAAGTCAAAGCGTTCATTGAAACGCACATTGAGCCAATCGAAGCGCAATTCTGGGAAGAGTGTCATAAGAAAAATCCTGACGGTAATTGGGAAAACTGGGAGTGGCCAGAAGCCTACGAAAACCTGCGTAAGCAAGCACGTGAAGAAGGCTTATGGAATTTATTCTTGCCTGATGAAACGTTAGGTGCAGGGCTTTCGGTGACTGATTACGCGCCTATCGCAGAGTTAACTGGTCGCAGTTTGCTTGCGCCCCATGTATTCAACTGTAATGCGCCTGATAGTGGCAATATGGAGCTATTGTGGCGCTACGGCACTCAAGAGCAGCAAGACAAGTGGTTGACACCAATCCTAGAAGGTAAGACGCGTTCTGTGTTCTGCATGACTGAGCCTGATGTGGCATCAAGTGATGCAACCAATATGGAAGCAACCGCTGTAGTCGATGGTGATGAGATTGTCATTAATGGTAGCAAATGGTGGTCATCTGGTCTTGGTGATCCTGCGGTTGATATTTTAATTGTCATGGCATACACCGCTGATGAGAGCGCAGACCGTCATCATCAACATTCGATGGTGCTTGTACCGGTCAAAACGGCGGGTGTGAACATCAAGCGTATGCTCAAAGTGTTTGGTGATTATGATGCACCGCACGGACATGGCGAGATTAGCTTTGATAACGTGCGCGTGCCAGTCAGTCACTTTATTGGTGGACCAGGTAAGGGCTTTGAAATTGCACAAGGGCGTTTAGGGCCAGGTCGTATTCATCATTGCATGCGTTGTATTGGCGCTGCTGAAAAATCTCTAGAATTGGCTGTTAAGCGCGGCATGTCACGTACTGCCTTTGGTAAGCCATTACTAGAATTAGGCGGTAACTTTGAGCGTATCGCCGAAGCTCGTATTAAGATTGATCAAGCTCGTTTGATGACCTTATATGCTGCACAGAAGATGGATACGCACGGCACCAAAGCAGCATTGACTGAAATCTCTGCTATCAAAGTCGTGGCACCAACGGTATTGCAAGAAGTCGTCGATATGGCGATTCAGATTCATGGCGGTATGGGCGTCTGTCAAGACACGTTGCTACCGAACTTCTACTCGCAAGCACGTGTGTTACGTTTGGCAGATGGTCCTGATGAAGTACACAAAACCATGATTGCCAAACTAGAACTCAAACGTCAGGGCTTTAGCCGTTCGACTAAATCTGACAAAGCTTAATCTTAACAAACGGTTGTATGAGACAGTCTTGATCTGCTCATGCAACCTTTATTAGAAACAAGCTAATCGTAATGCTAATTGAAAATTCACTATTAACGACTTAGTAGTGAATTTTTCATCACTACTGATGTTTTATCACTAGAGCGTGTTCTCATTTCAAAAATGGTAATAAGCATGAGATAAATTGAATTGAGAACTAGCTTGCATATCTGTTATAAAAATAAAAGACCACATGATAAGGAATATTTCATGGCAACTGATAATAAAGTACTAGACCAAGGCGGCGTGGTACGTGAGGGCGAAGAGCTCGATGCACAAGCGGTTAGTGAGTGGCTTCGAAGCCAAGGTGTCGATGTAGTAGGCGAGCCCACCGTCACTCAGTTCTCAGGTGGCGCATCAAACTGGACCTATCGCTTACAGTACGAGGGCGCAGGCGATGAAAAAGGTCAAGATCTGATATTACGCCGTCCACCAAAAGGCACTAAAGCCAAGTCTGCTCATGATATGGTACGTGAACATACGGTCCAAAAAGCCTTAAAAGAAGCCTATCCTTATGTGCCAGAGATGATAGCGCTATGTACAGACGAATCAGTCATTGGCGCGGACTTCTATGTGATGGAGCGCATGGAAGGCATTATTCCTCGTGCAGAATTACCAGAGGGTATCGATCTAGCTCCGGAGCAAATTCGTCTACTTTGTACCAATGTCCTAGATGCTTTGGTAGAGCTACATCAAATAGATTATACCGAGCACCCTGATTTGGTGAATTTGGGTCGCGGTGATGGCTACTGTGAGCGTCAAATCAGTGGTTGGGATAAACGTTATGTCAAAGCAAAAACCCCCAATGTACCTAGCTTTGCGTTAGTCAGAGAGTGGCTTGCCAAGCACACACCTGCTGATAGCAAAACTTGTATTATTCATAATGATTGGCGTTTTGATAATGTGATACTTGATGTGGCTGACCCCACCAAAGTTATCGGCGTTCTTGACTGGGAGATGGCAACGCTTGGTGATCCATTGATGGATTTGGGTAGTGCATTGGCTTATTGGATTGAAGAAGATGACAATACCGTGATGCAGCAGTTCCGTCGTCAGCCCACCCATTTAGAAGGCATGATGACACGTGATGAAGTGGTTGCTTATTATCTAGAGAAATCTGGATTGGAAATAGACAACTGGACTTTCTATGAAGTATTCGGCTTGTTCCGCTTGTCAGGTATTATCCAACAGATTTATTATCGTTATTACCATAAGCAAACGACCAATTCTGCTTTCAAAGATGCGTGGCTTGCCATACACGTGATGCATGCTAAATGTCTTAAATTAATTGCGCAATACGAAGGTGAAGCGCTATTTAATGAGTACGTTCAGCCGCATTTAGAAGACATAAGCGTAGATGCCGCTGCTATCGAGCAGTTACCAATTACTGTTCAACAAGTTGTCAAAAGTATTTTACCGAAAGGTTATTTTGCAAAAGCACCTCATTCTCCAGAAGCTTAAGCATTCAGAAAACCTTATTTTAGCAAATATGATAAAAGGTAATAATTTATGACAACCATACTTTTAGCACGTCATGGTCAAGCGTCTTTTGGACAAGAAAACTACGATCAACTCTCAGAGTTGGGCGGTATTCAGGCACAAATGCTAGGCCAACACTATGCGACAACCCAGCGCCGTATCGATGCGATATTTACTGGCAGCTTGGTAAGGCAACAAGACTCTGCACGGCATTTTTTGGCACGCTATCAACTGTCTATTTCTTCTAATGAGAGCAATGGTATGCCTGTGTTGCCTATCATGAACATAAATGAGCCTGATAGTTATATTCTGCCGCAATTTGATGAGTTTAATCATAAAGATGTATTCATTAAATCTGATCCTGACTTCATGAATAAAGGTGCAATCACGGCTGAGGTGGCTAAATCAGAGATGCCAGCCACGCGTTTGGCTGAGCTATTTGATCAGGCAATGCAGCGCTGGCATGGTGGCGATAATGATCAGGACTATATTGAGAGTTGGCCACAGTTTAATAACCGTGCACAGCAAGCGCTTGAACAGGTACGCGCACAAGTAGCAAGTTTAGGGTTAAGTCGTGACAGTACGGTGTTGGTATTCACCTCAGGTGGTGTGATTGCAGCTATCACTGCACAGCTGCTCAAGCAAGGCAGTCAGACGGCTTATCAATTGAATAAAAGCTTGGTCAATACTGGGGTAACCTCGGTCACATTCAAAGATCAAAGTACTCGCTTGATGTCACTCAATGAATATAGTCATTTATTCTCTGATGGTAATTCTTTTGTGACGTGGCGTTAAGCTAGCAACCAGTAAATAGAGTTAAAAGCAAGGTAAAGCGGTTACTTAAGATAGTTAGCCATCCTTTATTTGATTAAGATTAGCCATCATAATTGTTAAATACTATGAATTTATTTTGATCACTGACAAAATCAACCTATAAATTTGCGATATGATAGATTATTGTTTTGATCTCATGTCGATATGAAAAGGACTGTCCATGCAAAATAGATTGATAAATTTAGTCACCAAAAGCGCTAGGCAACACAAAGACCAGATAATCAGTGCTGTTCAGCCATCACATTATTTACGAAAGTTAAATAAGCAGCAGGTTGGACACGACAAGACTGTACTTATTACAGGTGCGAGTTCAGGTTTGGGTGAGGGGATGGCCAGACTCTTCGCTAAGCTTGGCTACAACCTTGCGATATGTGCTCGTCGTATCGATCGCTTAGAAAGTTTACAGTCAGAACTAGTAGCGGAGTATCCGAATATCCGTGTTGAATACCGAGCTTTAGATGTCAGTGACTACGATGCGATCTTTGAGGTGTTTGATGCATTCGCGACTGATTTTGGTCATATCGACAAAGTGGTTGTGAATGCAGGTATTGGCGAAAGCCGCCGGATTGGTAAAGGTCGGTTTGAGACGAACCGCCGCACGGTTGAGATTAACTTTATCTCAGCATTGGCGCAATGTGAAGCTGCTATGAATATCTTTCGGGCGCAGAGTAGTGGTCACCTAGTGGTCATATCAAGCATGTCAGCCATTCGTGGAATGCCCAAGCATTTGACAGCCTATGGCGCTAGTAAAGCTGGCTTGGCGCACTTAGCAGAAGGTATTCGTGCTGATATGCTATTAACTAAATTACCTATCAAAGTTTCTACTATCTACCCAGGCTATATTCGTACTGAAATCAATGAAAATGCGAAGCCACTGCCGTTTGAAGTAGATTCTGATACAGGTACCAAGGCAATCGTTGCGGCGATTGAAGCTGGTGTTGACGAAGCTTGTGTACCAAGTTTGCCATGGTCGATCGTGGGACAGGCAATGAAGCATATGCCACTGCAGGTAATTAACAAAGTAAACAAATAGCTAGGGCATGTCATCAATTAGCACATTAATATATTTAGTGGCCTTAAAATGGCTAAATTTTGCTAAACATCGTCAGTAATTTTGCCAATATGTTCATATTAACGGCAATTGCTTCCTTGTTTACCTACAATTTTTCTCATTTTAAGTCTCACAATCTAATTGATGACACGCACTAAAGTAAACGCATTACACAGAATAAAAAAAGC
>NZ_JBVFXW010000041.1:0-26480 GCF_055522395.1 Psychrobacter sp. TPE 89C | reverse complement strand
CTATAGAAAAGACAATAAAAAAAGCCTCTAATAAATTAGAGGCCTTTTTTATTATCTTCTTTTAATCAAATATTTAGTAGCTTTAACACTGGCTGTAATTAACGGTAAAGCCGCGGGTTGCCGTAGGAATGCGATTGTCTGCATAGACAGCAAGTCCGCCACGCGATGTTTCTTTATACTTATCAAGCATATCAGCACCGGTTACTTTCATTGTTTCGATTACTTTGTCTAAAGAAACGAAGTGCTGTCCATTACCGCGGCAGGCAAGGCGTGCTGCGTTCACGGCTTTTACCGCACCCATCGCATTGCGCTCGATGCAAGGCACTTGCACTAGTCCGCCAACAGGATCGCAGGTGAGACCTAGATTATGCTCAATACCAATTTCGGCAGCATTGAGACATTTAGCGGGATCGCCACCTAGGATTTCAGCCAATGCCGATGCGGCCATTGCGCAGGCTGATCCAACTTCACCTTGACAGCCGACCTCAGCACCAGATATGGAAGCGTTTTGTTTGATTAAGCTACCGATAGCAGTGGCATTCAATAAAAACTTGCGAGCGCCTTCTATGCTGTAAGTTGATAGGAAGTCACGGTAATAATGCATGACAGCAGGAATAATACCTGCAGCGCCATTGGTAGGAGCGGTCACGACATTACCACCATTGGCGTTTTCTTCGTTGACGGCTAGTGCGTATAGATCAATCCAATCCATTGCCGCAAGCTTATCGTTTTTCGTCACAGGTTGATTTTTTTCAGCGCACAGTTGTAAATGTAGGGCTTGAGCACGACGCTTTACATCTAGGCCACCAGGTAATATACCGCTATTTTGACACCCGCGTGTCACACAGTCCTGCATAGAAGCCCAAATAGAATCTAAATAGGCAAATACCTCTGTTTGATTGCGGTAGTGACACTCATTTGCCAGTACCAGATCGCTGATGCTTAGACCATGCTGACGGCACTGCTCTAAAAGCTCTCCGGCACTATTGAATGGGTAGGGAACCACATCAATCGTTGGGCTGGCATGATCTTCATCTGGATTGGTGGCATCTTCTTCATTAATCACAAATCCGCCGCCGACTGAGTAATAAGTCTGCTGATAATGAGTACCATCTGTCGATATGGCTCGAAGCATCAAGGCATTGGGATGATAAGGAAGCACCGTATCGTCATACCAATAAATATCGCGCTCCGTATCAAAGTTAATGAGGTGAGTACCCGATATATTCAGTGTCTTGTCAGAAAATATAGGTGATAAATAATTACTGGTCATGCGTGTATCAATGGTACTAGGAGCGTGTCCAAGAAGACCTAGCAAGATGGCAGTATCGGTGGCATGTCCTTTGCCCGTCGCAGCCAAAGACCCATAAAGTTCAATTTCAATCGTTTTAACCGTGGTCAGTTCTTGATGCTTACTTAGTGAAGCCAAAAAAAGATTTGCAGCAAGCATTGGCCCGACGGTATGTGAGCTTGATGGTCCTATGCCGATTTTAAATAAATCAAAAACACTGATCATAATAAGTTACCAAAAGTTTTGAGTGCTTTAGCCTGTTGTATTGATTGCTTTAGGCACTTTTATTGAGAATATGATAGACAGCCACCACCCTTATGCACCGAAAGCAAACGTGTGCAGGGCAAAACTTATGAAAGTATGAGCGTAAAGGGGTACAACTGGTGATTGAATAATAACTTTTATTTATTTTGAAACTCCGTTATCATGCTCGGAGTCAACTGCCGTGTAACATCCTGTAAGTTGGTTGTCGCTATAAAGTACGTTGAGTACATAACGGCCAAAATCGTTTTTAGTAGAACATATCCGACCTGATACATCTAGCAAAACATGGTCATCATACCAAATAATACTTTTGGTTTGCCATATTGCAACATAAATGAATGAATTAGGGCGACATATTATAAATGAAAGGATGTGGAGCTTGCTATAGTCATTCCACTATAAAAGCATGACAGCGTTAACCTCGCTTGAAGTATTTGATATACATCTGCAGTCGGTTGCCTTGTACTACTTTTAAATTGAATCGACTATATTCATCTTTACCTACATCTCTTTGTCTACTGAATTCACGATTTGACTCAGTTTTGATCCCATCATTTATTGTCGCCTATTATTTTAGCTCAGCTCACATAGGATAAGCGCATGCCATCTCAAAAAGACCCTTCCTCACATTCAGAAAATAGCGCCCAAGAGCCATCGGCTCACAACGCACTAGAAGCTGCAGGTATTGATTCAGCAGCCATGAGCTATCCAAAAAACCCAGATTTTGAAAACGGTCGTTGGTTTCCAACATGGCGTTCTTATCAGGGTGATTTGGATCGTGATCCAGTTGGTATCAATGAATATCTACCGCCATCAAAAAGTGTATTGTTAGGTGTACAGCATACGTTTGCGATGTTTGGGGCGACGGTACTGGCGCCATTATTAATGGGTTTTGATCCTAACTTGGCTATTTTGATGTCAGGTATCTGTACTGTGATGTTTTTTATGATCACAGGCGGGCGTATGCCAAGTTACTTGGGCTCAAGCTTTGCTTTCATTGGTCCAGTTATTGCTGTTACCGCGTATGCAGGTGCAGGGTTCAATGATAATTTAAGTGTCGCTTTGGGCGGCATTATGGCGTGCGGTATCATCTATTCGTTGATTGGACTGTTGGTGATGAAAACAGGCACCGGCTGGATTGAGCGTCTGATGCCGCCTATCGTTACTGGCGCTATCGTAATGATTATTGGTCTTAATTTAGCACCAGTCACCATTCAGGGAGTGTCTAGCAATCAGTTTGATGCTTGGATGGCGACATTGACGGTACTATTGATCAGTGGTGTGGCTGTGTTTACAGGCGGCATGTTGCGTCGCTTGCTACTACTGGTTGGTCTGATACTATCGTATCTTGCCTATTTTGTAATGACTAACGTCCTAGGCTTTGGGTCGCCGATTGACTTTAGTAGTGTCGCAGCCGCTTCATGGTTTGGTCTCCCAACCATTCATACGCCTAGTTTTGACAAAAATGCCATTATTCTGATTGCGCCTGTAGCCTTTATCTTGGTTGCTGAAAACTTAGGGCATTTTAAGGCTGTCGAAGGCATGACCAAAGCTCGTGTGACGCCTTATATGGGCCGCGCATTTTTTGCAGATGGTTTAGCGACGACTTTTTCAGCAGGATTTGGTGGTACAGGTGTGACCACTTATGCCGAAAATATTGGTGTTATGGCGGTGACTAAAGTATATAGCACGACGATATTTGTTGTGGCAGGTGTGGTTGCCATCATACTTGGGCTATCACCAAAGTTTGGTGCCATCATTCAGACGATACCAGGGGCATTATTGGGCGGCGCGTCCATCGTCGTGTTTGGCTTGATTGCACTTGCAGGTGTAAAAATCTGGATAGACAATCATATTGATTTTAGCAAAAACAGCAACTTAATTATTGCTGCGGTCACTGTCATCATGGGCACAGGTAACTTCAGCTTACACCTAGGTGGTTTTGATTTGGGCGGTATCGGTACAGCTACGTTGGCAGCTATCGTATTAAATGCATTGTTTAACCAGAGCGCTGAAATGAAGGCTGCTAGTAAATCGTTAGCTAAATAATGGGTTAAGTTTCAGAGCGTTTATCGAATATCTGAACTAAACTGATGGCGCTAAAAAAGCACCCATGCTATCGATAGCATGGGTGCTTTTTATTGGATGAAATTGCCAAGATTATTTATACTTACGTTTATAAAAGCGTGCAAAAAACCGATAACGGCGTAGGGCGCGTGGTTTGGGCTTTAGTGAGCCTAAATAAATGGCAAACATGGTCAATAAGGCACCGCTCCATTGCAAGGTGTTGATAGGTTTGTCTAGCCAGCTATAGTCAATTATTAATGCGGCCACTGGTTCACTTAACAGAAGTAGCCCTGTTAGTGCCAGTGACATCTTAGGGATAGAGTAAGCAATGAGTCCCCATGCCAAGCATTGCATGACCGCCCCATAAATCAGTATCCACCCAATCTCAGACCATGTATTGGGTAATATGTGTCCCATATCAAATACAAACATGGGCACAATCATCGCCAATACGCCACCAATGCTGACCAGTTGCATCAATACGAATATGGGTGTGGGCTCTGTATCGTGCGTTTTGCGAATAAAGGTCATAGAAGCGGCTAACATGGCTCCTGACAAAATGCCCGTCACAAACCCCCAAATGGCATCTGTATTATGCGCAAATTCAGGGCTACCAATCATGGCCACACCCAACATGGCAAGGCACAAGCTGATCAGTTGCAAAATAGACTGACGCTCTGCAAAATACAAAAATCCGATAGCGGCTAAAAAGAAAATCTGTAAGCTATTAAGCAAGGTTGAGATACCAGGGCCGACCGCATAAATACTCTCGTGCCATAGCGCCAAATCTAACCCCAAAAATGCCCCTGACAATAAACCATAAATGATGGCACGCCTCGAACGTGGCAAATGTTGCCCTGTCAATTTGGCTAGTATGGCAAATATGACACCGGAGATGGCTAGTCGCCAAAAGGCCATTGCCCAACCGCCAACATCCACATGAGCCACAATCAAACTTCCCAAACCAAAAATGATACAGCCGATGACCAAGCCGATAGATGCAGAGCGCGAAGAGGTCACTGCCATAAATTATCCTTACTTTAATACTTATGACTAAAGTGATGTTATGTTGGGAGAGTGCTGTCATTTATAGACAATAAAATGATGGTCATAGTACGACAAGCTAATTTGAGTAATGCTCGATTTTATATAAGTCTCACTGTAAACGTTTTGGCTTAAAAAATGAATGCCCTGCTAAGTAATTAGTAAACATTTTTACAGGGAAAACTAAAAACCTGAGAAAAAATAACATCATGTTTTTTTTATTTTGACGGCTGCACGATAGTATGGTCATGCGAGCCACCTTAAGTAGCTATTCGCTATTTATCAATGTGAAGGTTTATAATGATCATAAATCATAAGGGCGTGTCATCAATTAGTACATTAATACATTATTAAGTGCGATATTAGTGCTAAGTGAATTGTCAGCCAGTCGTGAAGGTTTAAAACGCCACCATACTTTTAGTTTAGGGTTATTTATGCGTCAACGTTCTTTGTCTTTTTTGCCATTACCTGCTTTAGTCCGTTTATGGTCATCTCCAACATATGCGCTTTACCTGTGTCTTGGGGTTTTATTGGCCATTGCGATAGGTATGCCCGCGCATGCTGCAAGTTGTAAATTGCCCAAGAGCTATTATAAAAACGTCTCTTGTACGTCAAGTAGCGGTTATTTTTTGGCAATAAAAGATTTCGGTGCGCCAGTGGCTTTGATTAATAGTAAAGGCAAAGCTGTTGTTGATTTATCACGCTATCAAGAGATTAAGGCAGATAAAATTTCTGGTGGCCTAATCCCTGTCCAACGTAGCAACAAAGTTGGTTATATCAATATGCAGGGTCGTGAGGTTGTACCAGTCGTTTATGACCTATTGGGCGAGTCAGTAGGTTGGGCAAGAGGGGTGTCGGAAGGCCGTATCGTCGTGAAAAAAAATGGCAACTATGGAGTAATTAACACAGCCAATAAAACTATTGTGCCATTTTCGGCAGCGATTAGTGATATCGATGATTATCGAGGTGGCGTGGCTCGCGTCAATAAAAGCCGAGCAATCAGTTGGTTGGACAAAAACGGTAACACGACCAGTGATCCAAATGGCAAAGATGATGAATCCTCTTCATCAAAATCCTCTTCATCAAAATCCAATTCTGTTCAATCCGGTCTTGCCCAATCAAAGACAGCACCTCTCAATCGTTTTACGACATTGCAGCCGAGCCAACAAGATGGCAAGTGGGGATTTGTCGATGACAATAACGTGATTATGATTACGTATTCGTTTGATGAGGTGCAGTCGTTTTCCGAAGGCTTAGCTGGCGTACGAATTGGTAAAGACTGGGGCTTTCTCAGTCTTGGTGGTGAGCTTGTGATTCCGTTTCGTTTTTCTGATAGCGGTGTGTCTGAAAGTGATAGCTACAAAGGTAAGCCTGCGTTTGTATTTACGGATGGTAAAGCGTGGATTGGTAATCTAAAAAATGGCAATAAGATGTGCATTGATAAAGAAGGGACTAGTATCAGTTGTTAGAGGCTGCCCTTATGTTTAAAACCCAACATGAAGTATTTAGGTCGTATCCTAGCAATAAAAAAGAGTGTAAGCCTATGAGTTGATGATAGGTTTTACACTCTTTTTTATGTGAAGCAGTTGAGCCACTAGCGTTTTAAAAACTATTTTTCTAATAAGTGCGAGCCAATCAAATCAACCATATATGGCTGGTAGTACTCAGGAATGTCATGCGCCATGCCTTCGATTAGATGGAACGTGGCATTAGGAATAGTCTTGGCAACGACGCGGCCCTGTGATGCAGGAATTAAGCCATCAGCGCTGCCATGTAGCACGATAGTCGGTGCTTTGACTTGTTTGCTAAATCGACTGATAGAACCTGATGCCAAGATAGCATTGAGCTGCTGCACCGTACCAAGCGGATGAAAATTACGTTGATAGCGCAGTTTGGCAATTTCACGCACCATGCGCACATTAACATGTCCAGGTGTGCCGACAGTCTTCATAAACCAGACGCTATGACGCACAATATCACGCTCAGAATGGCTTTCAGGACGATTAATGAGTGTGTATAGCTGCTTTGGTTTTGGTGGCTTTAAAAAAGCACGGTTGGTTGTGGTAAACATCAATGCCATGCGTTGTACTAGGCTTGGATAACGTGCCGCTACGATTTGGGCAATCATACCGCCCATAGAAGCGCCTATTATGTGTGTTTTACCCAACTGCAGTGCCTTAATCAAGCGCACGGTATCCTCTGCCATGTCGGTCAAATTATAAGCTACTTGCGTACTTTTATTAGACAGCCCAGTTTGCAAACGCATCATCATTTTTAGCTGACTGATACGTGGTAGACCATCAATTTGAACTTTAGAAGACAAGCCAATATCACGATTATCAAAACGAATCACAAAGAAGCCTGCATCAATGAGGCGTTTGATGAAGTTATCTGGCCAAAATATCATCTGTGAGCCAAGCCCCATAATCATCAGCAATGGTGGATTATTAGGGTTGCCACCAGCCTCGACACAGAGTTCAATACCATCACCGATGTTGATCATCGATTGATACAGGTGTTTGCTCAAGTCAGAGTCGCACCATTGATGCGCGCCAAACTTTTGCCATTCAGCAGTGGGGTAGCTCCCTACGCTGTCATCAAGGCTTACAGATGGTTTGGCACTTACTTTGGCATTATTGATATCATTTGATATAGTCATGAAGTGTCCTAATTAGCGAGTCGTCTACTACAGCTCAATCATCTCAAAATCAAGCTTTCCCACACCGCACTCTGGGCACGTCCAGTCATCAGGGATGTCATCCCATTTAGTACCTGGTGCGATTCCTTCTTCTGGGCAGCCGAGCTCTTCATCATATATCCAGCCACAGACAATACATTCATAACGTTTCATAAATAGTCCTATCGATCATTACTAGTGTTACAGTGCGCTATTGACACTTATACTTGGGATTACAGTCATTATATTAGACTGCGAAAGCGCACGTAGTTTAGCATATAACCGTGATTTTCGTAGTTAAGTTTACACTTGTATATTGAGATTGCTTTGCTTTTATCAAGAGAGAGATTGGTTCTGTCCCAAAACTGATAAGCGACAAGCCTGATAGCCTAGCCTCAATGCTAATATCGATTATGCTATAATGACTGCCACTAAACTCACCGTATTAGCCATCATTTATCGTTGATACATTATCATCCAGTTACTATTCAGTTATTGTCTAAGCCATATAAGCTAAGGGTTGTCCATGAGCACTAGTGCCGCTGCTACATCTACAAACACCGAAAACGAGCCGTCTAATATGCTCAATACCGATCATCCATTTTGGCAAGTTATTCGCACAGTACCAAACTTCCCAAAAGTTGGCATTGATTTTTATGATATTACACCGTTACTGCGCAGTCATATCAACGAGGTCATTGATGCATTACTTGCCGCACTGCCAGAAGGGTTGATGGACGAGGTAGATTGTTTTGGGGCTGTAGAAGCACGTGGGTTTGTGTTTGCAAGTTTATTGGCAGGCCGATTGGGCAAGGGTATGATTTTGCTACGTAAGCCCGGTAAGCTGCCACCACCTGTTGCGAATAAAGCCTATGCTTTAGAGTATGGTAAAGATACGCTTGAAATGCAAAATAATTTGCCACCTGAGCGTGTGTTACTGGTTGATGATATCTTGGCGACTGGTGGTACGTTAACCACGGCCTATGAGCTGTGCTGCTCAGCAGAACATACTGTCGTCGGTGCTTTGGTATTGCTAGATTTGGTTGATTTGCATGGTGAGTTTCCAGTACCTGTTTATACGGTGTTGAAGGCTTAGCAGTAGTATTTACAGGCTAAAATAAACGCTAAGTATTTAAAATAAAAAGCGCGCTGATATTATTCAGCGCGCTTTTTTATTTTAAGCGGTCTTTTTGGCTTGCTCATAGTTTTCACAAGCTTGCTCTACCAATGTCCGTCCGACTGTATTTGGCGTCGTGGTTTTAAAGTCTTTAGTGGTTAGTATTGGCTTTTCTGATTGCCAAGAGGCTAATACTTTATCCTTAGCTCCGTAGTTCACATAGGCACGTCTGTAGTAACTGGCATCTTTGCAAGAAATTAGTAATTGCTGGTCGCTATGATGAATGTTGTCTTTTTTTGCCTTGTCTTTCTTTACGTTGTCTTTTTTTGCGTTATCTTCTTTCGGCTCATTCGTTTGTGTAGGATAGGTTCGACGAATAGACACAGTGATATTTTCGACGTCTTTTTCGTCTATGATATTGATGTCGGAGCCTTCGATAGATTCCAAGTCTAAGCTAAAAACTGATCCAGTTTGACTCTCTGATACTTTTGACCAGTCCACTGCATGCGCACTGACTGCGAGAGCACCGCTTACTAATAACATTGATAGCCGCTTCATAATCAAGCCTTGCTTCTGGTTGTTGGAAGTGGGCCATAATAGCCAACTTGCTATTAGCAGGCAACTTTCTTTTATTGCCTGTTGTTACAGTTCGCAGAGTATTATCGCTATTAGTGGCTGCGTCAGTGACTGCATCATTGATTGTGAATCTTAACTTCGTGTTTTAACTTCGTGTCTTAACTACGTATAGTCGCTAGCATCTTAGCAAGCTCATCACGCGCATTGATAAAACCATCGATACCTTTGGGTAGTAGGTCTTGTGTCACTGTGTCTTTTTGATAGGCCGCACTGAACTCTTCGTGGGTCAAACTCACGCGGGTCATATCTGCCATATCCAATGACATGCTCGATGACAGCTGCTGCACGACTTCAGTGTCCATCGCTGCAAGCTCGTCAATGAGGTTAGGTGCAATGGTTAATAGGTCACAACCTGCTAGCGCCAGTATCTGCTCTGTTGAGCGGAAACTTGCGCCCATGACTTGGGTGTAATAGTTATGCTGTTTGTAGTATTGGTAAATACGCTTCACTGACTGTACGCCCATGTCGTCAGAGGCTGGCACGTTTTGGCGGTTCTGTTGGCGTTTTTGCCAATCTAAAATACGCCCAACGAATGGTGATATCAGTGTTACGCCAGCATCGGCACACGCAATCGCTTGGTGCTGTCCAAACAATAGTGTCAGATTACAGTGGATATTTTGGGTCTCAAGATAGCGTGCGGCTTCAATACCCTGCCAAGTCGCGGCCATTTTAATCAACACACGGTCTGAGTTTATACCTGCCTTTTGATAAGCGTCCATAAACGCTAAGGCTTTATCAATCGTCGCTTGAGTGTCATAAGACAAGCGTGCATCAACTTCGGTAGATACTCGGCCTTCGATGAGTTCTAGAATATCACAGCCAATCTGAATGGTAAGTGCGTCAATCACAGCATCTATATCGCCATTATGGCGGCTCATGGTTTCTGATAGCATGCCTTGATTATCAGGATGGATGAGTGCCTTGGTGATTAAGCTTGGGTTGGTGGTTGCATCGATAGGTTTTAGACGCGCAATGGCGGTAAGGTCTCCGGTATCAGCGACAATGGTGGTCATGGTACGAAGCTGTTGTAATGCGTTCATCTAATATCCTTTATTTTTCAATTTATAATGCCATTTATTAATTGGTTGTTTTCTTATTTATAGTGCTATCTGTTGTTAGTTTTAAACTGTAACACAGTTTTGAGCCAATATTGCCCCATAGTTTGACCGTGCATTTCTGTCATATCTTATAACTTTGCTAATATTCGCGGGTTTACACGTATTTACGCATGGGCACTGACCATAGTTTTTGTTATAGTAGAGCGGGTCAGTGGTTTGGCCGCTACATTTGCTAGCTGACGTGTCGTTGGCCTGTCGTAACAGTGCTAGACAGGTTTAGGCAGTTAACGTGTTTTTGATAGATTATTCGATAGAATGTCATTTATCTTAAGCATTATTGCTAGAATGCTTTATCTCAATAACGATATCTTCATAGCTGCTACCTAAACGTTTATGAAGTTTGACGATACGCCAAGCATTTAGAACCAATATATTAGTATTTATTAGCAATACCTAACAGTTATAAAACTCAGTAATAATATTAGAAAAAGGATGGGCGGTAATGAGTGAGCAGTCACCAGAGCAAAATATAGACAACCTAAATCAGGGCATTGCAGGCACTAGCGATACCGCGACTGAAAAAGAGTTTTTGAATAATATCCGTCAAAACATCGATGCAGTAGACTGCGAAATTCAGACGTTGATCAATAACCGTGCCAAGCTGGCTCAGCAAGTGGCCGCAGTTAAGAAAAACCATATTGCTAATAGCTCGGCGACTGAAAGTAGCAATCCTATTTTTTATCGTCCTGAGCGCGAAGCTCAAGTGCTAAAAGCCGTCATGGAGCGTAACGCTGGCCCAATCGCTGATGAAAAAATGGCACGTTTATTCCGCGAAATCATGTCAGTCTGCTTGGATTTAGAAGCGCCGCAACGCATTGCGTTCTTGGGGCCTGTCGGCACCTTTACACATGCTGCCGCGCTCAAGCATTTTGGCAAGGCTGCTGACACGGTACCGATGACGACCATTACCGATGTGTTCCGTGAAGTGGAAGCGGGTACAGCGATGTATGGTGTGGTACCTGTTGAAAACTCTTCAGAGGGTGTGGTCAACCATACTTTAGATGGTTTCTTATCCTCTACCTTAAAGATTATTGGTGAAGTTGAGTTGCCGATTCATCAGAACTTCTTGGTCGCTGAACACACTAAGGTAGAGGCGCTAAGCCGTATCTATTCTCATCAGCAATCATTGGCACAGTGTCGTCATTGGCTCGATGTGAATTTCCCTAATGTTGAGCGTGTTGCTGTATCGAGTAATGGTGAAGCAGCACGTCGTCTGAAAAACGAATGGCACTCAGCTGCGATTGCAGGTGATGTAGCGGCGGCAGAGTATGACCTACATAAGCTCTACTCAAACATCGAAGACAACCCAAGTAATACCACACGTTTCCTCATCATTGGTCATGAAGCGATTGCGCCATCAGGACAAGACAAGACCTCTATCGTTGTCTCTGCCCATGATAAAGCAGGCGCGCTTATCGAGATATTAAAGCCTTTGTCTTATCATGGCGTGTCTATGACCAGTATCGAAACACGTCCTGAACGTCCTAATAAGTGGGCATACGTGTTCTTTATTGATATGGACGGTCATATTGACAATCCAAATGTCAGCGCGGCCATCAACGATATCCGCCCATTAGTGAAGGATTTACGCGTCTTAGGCTCATATCCAAAAGCGGTGCTATAAATCTCATAAGCGCTATCGTTATACGCTATTGTCTTTAAGCTACTTTCTTTAAGCTATTGCCTTTAAGTCGTAGCGTATAACAACTGGCCACCACTAATATTCACAGGCTTAACCCATAATAGGTGCGTTCTCACATCTAAGGATAAATCATGCAATCATCTCAGTCGATAGAGTCAAGCTTGTCACCGCTTGTACCTGCCTATGCCAGTATTTTATCATTGGCACCTTATCAGACAGGCAAGCCAGTAGAAGAGTTAACGCGTGAATATGGCATCTCAGATGTGGTGAAGCTTGCGAGTAATGAGAATCCAGTAGGGTGCTCGCCGAAGGTCACGCTAGCGATTACTGAGCAGTTAGGTCAGCTGGCGCGTTATCCTGATGGTAATGGTTACTATCTCAAGCAAGCATTGGCTGATTTTAATGATGTGAATGTCGACCAAATCACTTTGGGTAATGGCTCTGATTATTTGCTTGATATCTTGGCGCGTAGCTTTGTTGGTGCTGGCGATGCCATCGTTTATAGTCAATATGCCTTTGTGGTGTATTCGATGTTAGCGAAGATGCAGGGTGCTATGGATGTTGAAGTACCTGCTCAGCGCTTTGGTCATGATCTGAAAGCGATGAGCCAAGCGGTTCAGGACAATCCTAATACTAAGCTCGTGTTTATTGCCAATCCTAATAACCCAACAGGCACTCAGCTTGCGCATAAAGAGTTGCATGCGTTTATGGCGAGTGTGCCAAGCTCAGTCTTGGTGGTGTTAGATGAAGCTTATATCGAGTACAGTCCTGAAAGTAACAATCGGGCGCTGCTCGACGAGTTTGATAATGTCGTCATCGTCCGTACTTTCTCCAAAGCGTATGGACTGGCTGGCTTGCGTGTGGGTTACGCACTAAGCTCAGTCGCCGTTGCTGATCTATTGAACCGTATTCGTCAGCCATTTAATGTCAGTCGTATCGGTTTGGCCGCCGCCGCCGCCGCACTTGCGGATCAGGACTTTATCGAAAGAACGCGTCTGATGAATGATGAGCAAATGCGTTGGTTGGAAAAGCAGTTTGATGCGCTAGGATTAGGGTTTATCAAGTCACATGCTAACTTTATTATGGTAAAAATAGAGGTTGAGATGGAAGACATAACCGCTGCTTCTATCCATGAAGCGTTACTAGAGCAGGGTGTTATCATCCGTCCATTAGCTGCTTATGGTCTACATAACTGGCTACGTATTACTGTTGGTTTAGCAGAAGATAATCTACGCTTGATTGATACGTTGCGCTCTATTTTAACTGACGATTAAACGATACTATTCGTGTATTTTTAAAGTAAGTCAAACTACCCTTAAATGTATAACGAGAACGTGAGTTTTTTCGAAACTGATATATCTAAACGGATGTTAATTTGTTCAATGAGAAAAGCCGTGAATAGCCAGAAAGACAGTCAACAAAATAACAAAAAATCGCTTACCAATATGCAGATGCCACGATTCAAGCAAGTTTGTGTCATTGGGCTTGGACTCATTGGTGCCAGTCTTGCTCAAGCCATTAAAGATAATGGTCTCAGTGAGCGTTTGGTTGCCATCGATAGACACGCGCCAAGCATCGAGGAGGCCATTCAACATGGCTTGTTAGACGCGGGTAGCTCAGCATTGAGTGATGTGGTCGCTGGTAGTGATCTGATCGTCATCGCTGTGCCAGTACAAGCTGTACAAGCAGTGCTCGTCGATATCAAAACCGCGATGGACAATGGACAACTGGCGACTGATTGCATTATTACTGATGTTTGTAGTACCAAGGTCAATATCATCGATGCCGCCAAATCGGTGTTTGGGTCGCTACCGACAGGACTGGTCCCCGCGCATCCGATTGCTGGTGCTGAGAATTCAGGATATCATGCCAGACGTGCCACTTTATTTGCCAACCATAGCGTTATTATCTGTGAGCTGCCGACGACCAGTATCGTCGCGATACGTAAGCTAAGGCGGTTATGGGAAGCAGTGGGTGCCAGCGTGATGGCAATGGAAGCTGAGCATCATGACTCGATACTAGCACATACCAGTCATTTGCCGCATTTGCTCGCTTTTAATCTGGTTGAGCAGTTGGCCAGTCATGATGATAATTTGGATATGTTTCGTTATGCAGCGGGCGGGTTCCGTGATTTCAGCCGCATCGCTGCCAGCGATCCTAAAATGTGGCACGATATATTTTTTGCCAACGAAAGCGCGATTGTTAGCGCCCTTGATGAGTATGGCGTCTATCTACAGACCATGCGTCAGCTTATCATTGATAAAGATTCAACCGCCCTGATGGGACTTTTAGGCCGAGCGCAAGCCGCACGGCGACATTTTGGCCATATGTTAGCCAGCACCCCTTATACGGATACTTCTGCCATGTCAGCATCTTATAATATTACCCCTAGCAATACCGTTTCAGGCATCATCACCATTCCTGGTGACAAGTCTATCTCTCATCGCAGTATCATGCTTGGCAGCCTTGCAACAGGTGTCACACATGTCACTGGATTTTTGGAAGGGGAAGATGCACTTGCGACCTTGCAAGCATTTCGTGACATGGGTGTGACGATTGAAGGACCTGATAACGGAAAATTGACCATTCATGGTGTCGGTATGAATGGTCTCAAACCAAGCAAGACGCCGTTATATATGGGCAACTCAGGCACCAGTATGCGTCTGCTATCAGGTATCTTGGCAGCACAATCATTTGATAGCGTATTGACAGGGGATACCAGTTTAAACAAACGTCCGATGGAACGTGTGGCTGCACCACTTCGCGCCATGGGTGCTGTGATTCAAAGCACAGGGCATAGTGGTACCGCACCACTTAGCATTACTGGTCGTGAGACGGTTGGTAAGCCGCTGCAAGGTGCTGAATATGATATGCCAGTAGCGTCTGCACAGGTCAAGTCTTGCTTATTGCTGGCGGGACTGTGGAGCGAAGGTACAACGACTGTTATCCAACCTGAAGTCAGCCGCGACCATACCGAGCGTATGCTGTCAGCCTTTGGTTATCCAGTGACGGTAGAAGGTAATCGTATCAGTGTCACAGGTGGTGGTCAGCTAACGGGTGGCGATATCGCCGTGCCTGCTGATATCTCCTCTGCAGCATTCTTTATGGTCGCTGCTGCGATTAGCCAAGGTAGCGAGTTGACCTTGACGCAGGTGGGGATTAACCCGACCCGCACGGGTATCATCGATATCCTAAAGCTGATGCAAGCCGATATTAGCCTAAGTAATGAAACGCATGTTGGTGGTGAACCAGTCGCTGATATTACGATTCGTGGTTCAAACTTGCAGGGTATTGAAATACCAGAGCATCTCGTACCACTAGCGATTGATGAGTTCCCAGTATTGTTTATCGCTGCTAGCTGTGCAAAAGGCCGTACGGTATTGACTGGTGCCAAAGAGTTGCGTGTTAAAGAGTCTGATCGGATTGCGGTCATGGCTGAAGGATTGCATACTCTCGGGATTGATTGTACCGTGACGGATGATGGGCTAATCATTGAAGGTCAAGGTGCAGAAAGTGAGAACGGCGAAGTCAATAACAGCCAGCCTGTATTTGGTGGTGGTCACATTATCTCGCACCATGACCACCGTATTGCCATGAGTTTCGCTGTTGCTAGTTTGCGTGCGTCTGAGCAGATCACTATCGAAGGAGTCGAAACCGTTAACACCAGCTTCCCAGGATTTGCAGAATTAGCCAATCATATTGGTATGTCTATCCAAGTTGATAATGCGAGTGATTAGGACGGCTTTATCTCTTATCAAATGAGCCACTGGGTTCATGAGTGATACGCTTATTTGTTAAGTTTTACGTAAAATAGTTTTTTAAAACAGCGTTTATCGTTAGCAATGTGTTGATGCCCAAACTGGTATCAACGCATTGCTTTTTTACTTTTTACCTTATCTGTAGTAACCCTGCGTTCTTGCTTTGATACTTCTATTGTTTGTAGAAGCAGGTGAGATCGCGCTTTGCTCTAACACGTTGTATTGTATTATGACCACCCAAAATATTGTCAAAAAACCCGTAGTCCCTATCAAAACGACGAGAAGCGGTATTATCACCGCGCTTATCGCTTTCTGTATTTGGGGCGCTTTTCCCCTTTATTTCAAACAACTGGCTGCCTATAATGCGACAGAAATTATCGGTCATCGCATTGTTTGGACGTTTGCGTGTTTGCTCATCGTAGTGGTTGTGACCAAGCGCTGGCAATGGATAGATACCCTGAAGCAAAATCCAAAATGGATCGCATTAACTTTTATATCAGGTATTATCATTGCGACTAACTGGCTCACATACGTATGGGCGGTCAATCATGACCGTATCCTTGAGGCGAGTTTGGGCTACTTTATTGGCCCGCTCGTTGGTGTCGCGCTATCGATGATTTTGTTCAAGGAGCGCCTGCGACGCTTGCAGTGGGTCGCTATTGGATTTGCACTATTGTCTGTGGTCATTCAAGTGGTTATGATCGGTAGTTTACCGTGGCTATCGCTTGTGCTAGCCTTTAGTTTCAGTACCTATGGTACGATTCAGCGTCAAACACCGCTAACGCCTGTCGATGCGATGTTTGTCGAAACCACGATGCTCGTCCCTATTTTTCTTTGGTGGTTTTGGCAGTCTGATGTGGTCAGTAGCCAGTTGAGTTTTTGGTTTACGTCGGATATTTGGCTGTTAATGATTGCAGGTCCTATTACACTGATACCATTATTGCTATTTAATAAATCGACTAAGATGGTCGCGTTTAGTATTTTAAGCTTTATGAATTATCTGACCCCGACCTTTATTTTCTTTTTGGCTGTATTCTATTATAAAGAGCCATTTGATTTACATCGTTTAGCGGTCTTTGGCTTGATTTGGCTAGGTCTGCTACTATTCAGCGTTGATTTATGGCGCCATCGCCCAAGTAAGCTCTTAAAAGCAGCGCGTTTGCGTGAAGAAGCACTGCAGCAAACCAAATAAAAAACTGAGTTCAAAATTCTAATTAAACATTTAGCAAGCAAGGATGAGAGCATGTTTCATACTGAATCTGATGTGGTATTTGTAAAAGGTTTAAAAGTAGAGGCCGTCATCGGTGTCTACGAGTGGGAGCGGGCGATTACGCAACCGCTGCTGATTGATATCGCGCTTGAAACCGATATCAGCGCTGCTGCTGTGTCAGATGATGTCGATGATGCACTGAACTATAAAGCAGTCTGCGATGATGTCAGCGAGTGGTGTAAAGAGGTTAAAGCGAAACTGCTTGAGCATTTGGCAGGTCAGATTGCTGACAAACTACTCACAAAATACGCCTGTCATAAAATCACGTTAAGTGTTGCTAAGCCAACTGCTATTGCGCAAGCGGATGCCGTTGGGTTGCAAATCACGCGCTATGCGTCAACAGACAAGCTAGCTACTAAAGAAGCTGATAATAGCCAATCTAATGATGCATAAAGTATCAATGGATTTGAATTTAGCAACGCTAAAACAATGCCTGCCTGAACAGCTGCAAGCGCAGTCTGTGACGGCGGTGATATTGGCTCTTGGAAGTAATTACCAAGCCGATAAGCACTTGCCACGTGTTCGTAAGGATTTAGCAGCCCTAGGCGAGATACAGTTATCAACGCCGTTTCAAAATCCTGACTTTACAGCGACTATCGAGCTACCGAAATCTGACTATACCAATCAATGTGCCTGTTTACGTTTGGCAAAACCTGCGACATTGCAACAGTTACAAGCGTTGTTTAAGCAGATGGAAGGTGAGTGCGGTAGAGAACGTTTGGCAGTAGCAAAAACGCTCGTCAAAAAAGTCACCATGGATATCGATATTCTGTTGATAGAAGTAGTTACTGATAAAAATAGCCTAAGCAAAAATTCATCATCTAACCAAAAGTCCGAATGGCTAATTATGGCAGATCGTTATCCGTTTAAAGCGCATGAACGCGCAGGAGTTGAGGAGTTAGTTTCAAATCGTCTTTAATTTAGTGGTTTATTACCTGTACTCTCATGGTTAGTGCCTGCTATATTCTCTTAGCCTAAAAATCCTTACATCAAAAGTTTAGTACTAAACGCTAATATCAACATTACCTGCCTATGATCAAAATTCTTCCAAATGCTTTCCAAAGTTAGTCATCAAGCTTGTTTTCTTTTTTTTCTTATCTTATAAGATTATCAGTGGTCTAGCACTAACTGCTATAGCATTTTTTGTTTGCAGATCAATAGATTGATAGCCACTAGAAATGGTTGAACTTATAGCTAAGAAGAAAGGTAACAGCTTCATATTAAAGCCCTTTACCATAGTGATGTGACCCATTTAGCCTGCTATGATGCAAGGGATGCGGGTATTGCCGCCTTTTGTCTTTATGGCTAAATCCATGTCGATATTTTCTTGCTCTAAAAAGCTTTTGTTCATGGATGGCTTACCTTTCAAAACAAAGTAATAACCAAATCCTTCAGCTTCACCATCATACACAAAGCTTGAAATACGAAGTACTCTTACTCCAAATTTAGTAAAATCGACATCCATATTTACGGTGCGTTGTTGTTCAGATTTTTTGTATGTTGTGCTTATTAGTTTGACGCCGTTAATCTTGTAGTCATTACCTATAGCAAACTGATTCTGAGATATACGATTCACAGTGCTTTCTTGCAAGGCAAAAGCAATACCAGCGATGTTCTGTCTATAAACAGAATCACACTCAAGAGTAGATTTCGTTACTAAAGACTCAACATCTACTTCTATGTAATGGTTTGGGCTATCGTTATTGGCTGCTATGGCATGACTAGACATAGGAAATAGTAGACCTATCACACAAGCGTTAAAAACTCTTGTTCTAACGTATGGTAGTCTAGCCATGTTCAGTTTTCTAATCAGCCTCATCTTTACCAATCACATCGAACTCTTCTAAACATAGTTTGTCATATTCTTTTTTACAAAAACTAGGATCGATTTTGCACATGGCAACTTGTAGTTGATCGAGGCGGTTTTCTGACTGCTGAATGTGTTCTAGCATTTTAGCAAACGCTTCTGCAACGGGATCTTGTGAGGTTGGATCAATACCATAAGCCTGAAATGCCGTATCGCGTGCAGTAGCTTGTTTTGAGGTCGCTGTTTTTTCTTGTGACTTAGTATCTTGTGATTTTTCTGCAATCGGGTTGCCTTTTTCATCATGATGATCGGAAATCATACGAGCCGCATTACCGACCATCGTAGCGCCTGCTGGTACAGGTTTTACCACCACAGCATTTGAACCAATTTTGGCATTTTTACCGACTGTAAATGGGCCTAATACTTTTGCACCAGCGCCAACCGTCACGCCATCTTCTAGCGTGGGATGACGTTTGCCATTATTCCATGATACGCCGCCAAGGGTAACACCATGATATAAGGTGACATCGTTGCCAATCTCAGCCGTTTCACCAATCACGACACCGACACCATGATCAATAAAAAATCGTTTGCCAATCTTGGCAGCAGGATGAATCTCAATGCCAGTTATGATACGTGAGCCATAAGAGACAACACGAGCAGCAAGTTTCTGTTCGTTATTCCAGAGACAATGCGCCCCGCGATGTAAGATAAGCGCATGGATGCCAGGGTAGGTCAATATGACTTCGAGACTATTACGCGCCGCAGGGTCACGTTTGAATACCGCATCGATATCTTCTTTTAGGTCTTTTTTGATGCTAGTAAGCGATTTGAATAACTTGGTTGGCAATGACATAAAGCGTCCTATCTATTTGTCAGTAAAATGTCGTCATGACACTAGGAAGTAATAGTAATACCGCGCCTAGTTTTTGAGCATATATTCTGAATCTTGTATTGTAAAGTTATAACAGCTTTGAGCTATAAAATATAGCGTGGCAGTATAAAAGGCAAAAAAACCAACCTAATAAGGTCGGCTTACTTGCCACCACTATATACTTTGAACTTTAGTCTTTTAAAAGCTTGGCAATCAATGCACTTAGTAATTGATACTCTTTTTGATCAAGCTGTACACGCGAACCCAGTCTAGAAAGTCGTGATGGCAAAGACTTTAGATGTTCGCTATCTGCCAAGCCGCGCTGAACCATGAGGTCAGTCATACGCTGAGTGAGCTGTAGTAACTGCTGCTGAGTGATGGCTGGCTCATCCCACTGCTGACGCAAATGAATATCTAGCATTGGCTGAGCAGTTGTGCTGACATCTGTATTTGAATGATGAGCAGCCATTTTCGTATGCGTATGCGTCTGTGCGTAAGCAAAGATAAAGCTGGCGATCACTTGCACCGCTGATGCGACATTCAATACAGGATAAGCAGGATTGGCATCGATTTGAATATGATAATCTGCATAAGCCAACTCTTCATTGGTTAAGCCGCGATCCTCACGACCGAACAATATCGCGATATTTGGTTTACCGTGAATGGCTGTGTCTTGCTGATCCATAAAGTCAAACATGATTTTGGCTGCCTGCGTGGGTGTGACCACAGGGCGAGGCAAGTGACGGCTGCGACTGCTGGCAGCGAACACGAGCTGGCAGTCTGCAATAGCAGACTCAAGATTTGGGGTGATGGTCGCTGATGAAAGCAGCTCATTGCCACCTGCGGCATGAGAGACACTGGTGTTATCAATAGGTAGTTTGGGCTCAACGACCGTTAGATGCGAGAGCCCCATAGTGTGCATGGCGCGTGCGGCTGAGCCAATGTTGGCAGGTAAAGTCGTATTAACCATGACAACTTGCACAGCGTCTAGGTAATCACTCACGCTATGAGCTGACGGTTCTGAGAGAGTTGGTAACGCTTCAGATGATGGAGTCTCGCTACGCATTTATTGCTCCAATCTTAGGTTTATTTCTTGTTCAGCGCGTTCTAATGCGGCTGCGATGTTTTCAATAAGTGCGGCCTGCTCACCGATACGGCGCTCACGGCAGCACTCTTGCAATTGACTGCTAAGCTTGACCAATTGTGTTGTTCCCAAGTTAGCACTAGCGCCTTTTAGGGCATGAGCGGTCTCATAGCCATTGGCATGATCGTTTTCTTGCTGAGCGGTTCGCAGCGTTGCGACACGTTTTTTACTGTCTATGAGATACACTTGTATTAAGTCGGCAAAGTCTTCTTCGAGCAGGTCACGCATATCTTCAAACTGCTCATGATTAATAATTTCTTCAGTTTGTTGAGTCATATTGTTATTTGGGTTATTTTCCATGGTGTTATGTCCAATTGTTAAAAGTTAAAGCAATAAGGTTATAGTCAAATCCTCTATAAACGGAATACGGTGTCAGCCTCGCTCAGCTTCCTTATATTCAAATTATATTGAACAGACTATAAGATGTATTGAGTGTGCCCTTGATTGATGATAATAGGTTTTTAAAGCTGCGGAAGACATTAACTATAATGAAAGTGTAAATTGTCTTCATTAATCATGTTTTTCAACTGCTGTAAATTATCGTCGTTAGGGTAGATACGCCAATGCTCGGATAGTCCCACATTAGCAATACCAAACTCTTCATAAATGCTCAGCCCAAGCGGTAGGCAATTATCATTAATAGAAGTGTCCGTATTGCTTAATGCGCTATTAGCATAATTCTGGTCGGTAGGGCTGCCGTTGTCTACTGCCAGTAAATCATTACCGTTTTCATCGTACAAACTGCCACCCATCGGAGGGTCGTAAGCGCCATTACCACTGTTGCTGTCTTGCTCATCCTGATCGCTATTATAAGCCAAGCGCGGCGCAGGTATGATGTCGGCTTGAGCTGATTTGAGTAGTGGTTGTAGATGCATGAGCAATTTAATGTCGCTACCATGAACTTTAATGCTTATCTTTTTGAGCCAACGCAGACGTGCATCAACCATACTCATGGCACTATCAAGACGGGCAAAGAGACGACCCTCACGCTCACGAATACTGCCTTTAATAATGACCACTTCGTCGACTTTTAGCTGGTCTTTTACGCGGTTAAATCGCTCTGCATAGCAGCTGACTTCTAACCTTGAGGTCCCATCGTCTAAGGTAATGACATTGCGAGTACCAAAGTTGGCGATATCGATAATCAATCCGGCAAAATAGCAGCTGCCGTTGTAGCCAGTATCTGTCAGTTTATCAAGGCGAGCGCCTGAGGTGTAGCGTTTTAGCTCATCTAGGTACTCATTGATGGGATGACCTGTCAAATACAGTCCCAAAGTATTTTTTTCTGCTTTTAGGCGATGTTTATCACCCCAGATTAGCTCTGGCGTCATGACGAGCGGCGGCGCGGCGACCACACCGTCCATCTCACCAAACAAATCCATCATACCGATTTCGCGGTTTTGACGGTCTTGTTCAGCGGCCTGTACGGCGCTTGGCAATTGACTCATTAACGCACCGCGAATCTCGTATGCTTCATCGCTTGGCAAGTCAGGTCGCAAAGTTGCGGCAAAGTCATCAAAACAGCCTGCACTGACTAAGGCTTCAAGCGTGCGCTTATTAACCTTTTTGATATCCACACGGCGACAAAAGTCATATAAGTCTTTAAATGGGCCTTCGCGGCGGCGTGCATCAACGATAGATTCAACGGCACCTTCACCCACGCCCTTAATCGCACCCAATCCATAAATGATATTGGTTGGCGTATCAGCGACGAAATGCCATTCACTGCGGTTTACTGACGGATTTACAACGGTTAAGTCAAAGTTTTCACGGCAGTCATTGATAAAGAAAACAACGTTGTCCGTGTTGTTCATATCTGATGTCAATACGGCTGCCATAAATTCGGCAGGGTAGTACTGTTTTAGGTAAGCTGTCTGATAAGCCAGTACACCATAAGCGGCAGAATGCGAGCGGTTAAAACCGTAACCGGCAAACTTTTCCATCAAATCGAAGACGCCGCCTGAGGTGACTTCATCGATGCCTTGTGAGGTTGCACCTGTGACGAAGATGTCACGCTGTTTGGCCATCTCTTCTGGTTTCTTTTTACCCATCGCACGGCGCAGCATGTCTGCACCGCCCAAACTATATCCCGCCATGACCTGTGAGATTTGCATGACTTGTTCTTGATAGACAATAACGCCGTTGGTGTTTTCTAAAATCGGCTCAAGATTCGGGTGATCATAGATGACTTCCTCACGACCATGCTTACGGTCGATATACATCTCTACCATGCCCGCATCGAGTGGACCGGGACGATATAGCGCACACATGGCGATGACATCTTCAATATTGGTCGGTTGCAGTTTGGCCAGATACTTTTTCATACCCATACTTTCTAACTGAAAGACGGCAGTGGTTTTGGCATCTTGTAACAGTTTATAAGCTTTTTTGTCATCTAATGGCAAGTCTTCTAGTATCAACGCGTCTTTGCCTTCTTTGACACGGCGCAAGTTGATGTTTTCAACCGCAGCATTAATGACAGTTAAGTTACGTAGACCCAAAAAGTCAAACTTCACTAGCCCAACGGCCTCGACGTCATCTTTGTCAAACTGGCTGACGCGATGTCCTTCGTCATCACAATAGATGGCGCTAAAGTCAGTGATTTTATGTGGGGCAATCAGTACACCACCCGCATGTTTACCGACGTTTCGGCAGACGCCTTCTAGCTTGATGGCCATTTCCCAAACTTCTATGGCATCTTCATAATCCATATTGTCAGGATTAGAGATTAGGTCTTTGAGCTGCGGCTCTTGTTCGAGCGCTTGACTCAGTGTGATACCAGGTGTTTTGGGAATTAGCTTCGATATTTTATTGGCAAGGAAATATGACTTGCTTTGTACTCGCGCGACATCACGTACCACGGCTTTTGCGGCCATGGTACCAAAGGTAATAATCTGCGAGACCGCATCTCGACCATACGTTTGCGCTACATAATCAATGACTCGGTCACGACCTTCGATACAAAAGTCAATATCGAAATCGGGCATCGACACACGCTCAGGGTTCAAGAAGCGCTCGAATAATAGATCGTAGTGGATAGGGTCAAGGTCGGTAATGTTTAGCGCATAAGCGACCAGCGACCCAGCACCAGAACCACGACCCGGTCCAACGGGTACGCCATTGGCTTTCGCCCAACGGATAAAGTCCATAACGATTAAGAAGTAACCAGGAAACCCCATTGATAGGATGATCTCAAGCTCATATTCTAGGCGCTCATCATACCTCTGGCGAAAGTCGTTCCAATGTTCAGTACGCTCGTCGACAGGGAAGAGCTTATCCAAGCGATTATTTAGACCACGTACAGACTCTGCCCGAAAGAACGATTCGATCGTTTCACCTTCAGGCACAGGGAAGTCGGGCAGGACGTTAATACCCAGTGTCAACGTCACATTACAACGAGTGGCTAAGCGCAAGGTATTATCAATAACCTGTGGAATATCAGCAAATAGCTGCTCCATTTGAGCTTGAGTCTTTAGGTACTGCTCATCAGAGTAAGTCTGCGGACGATTGAGATCAGCCAATACATAGGAGCCTGCAATACAGACACGTGCCTCATGGGCATCAAAATCATCTTGCTCTAAAAACCGCACATCGTTGTGCGCGATGATAGAGATGTGGTGTTTGGCACCCGAGTGAATAGCAGTCTGAATAAAGGCGTCTTCGCCTGAGCGACTGGTGCGCTTGATGGCGAAATATAATCGATCGCCAAACTGTGACTGCCACTCGGTAATCAGCTCATCAGCCTTCTCTGGCATCGAGCTAACCAATGCTTGGCCGACATCGGATTTTTCGGTAAATAATACAATCACGCCTGCCGCATGTTCCAAAATATGGCTGCGTTTCACGACTGGTACACCGTGATTGGCATCATCGGCACGCCCTTCGGTAAAGCCAAGGGATACGATACGGGTAATGTTTTGATAACCTTCGTTGTCCATCGCTAGCAAGGTCAGTCGTGTGTCTTCATTTTCCATGATGACTTCACTGCCGATAATAGGCTTGATACCAGCGCCTAGGCAGGCACGGTAGAATTTTACCGTGGCATAAAGGTTGGATAAATCGGTCAAGGCCAGCGCGCGCTGATTGTCAGCCGCCGCCGCTTTAACCATCGGCTTAATACGCACGATAGAATCAGTAATTGAATATTCGCTGTGAATGCCAAGATGTACAAATGCCATAGAAGACTCTTACGGATACGATCGGAAAATAGGCTGATAAGAAATAAATTTTTAATTATCAATGGCTTAAGATTTTAATTTAGTCTGAAAACGAAGTTGGTTACCATGTTTTCTTGTGTCAAATCAGGTCGTTAATAATAGCATTATTTGCCGCAGACAGCCACTGATTGAATTTATCAATCCCTATGAAATGGGGAGTTTTCCTGACTAACATAATCAAAGAATTTGTAAGTGGTTACAGTATTAACCTAGTTGTAGGTAATAGGGACTATTATTCACCCATGATTATTTTGTGTTAATTTTAAACTACTTAGAATATAAAGGTGAACTATAGATGCTTTTTGTACCAATAGTTGGTAGCATAAACATTTGTCCTTAAGTTTTTGAAATACAAAGCCAAATTAATTATATTGACTGTTTACGCAGTCGAACAAAGACGATAAAACTATGAGTAATATTACTAAACTGCCCGCATTTGGCGACATGTTAAATGCAGGTATACAAACTATAAAAAACTTAAGTACGCGGAACATCGTGGGACGCACTGTATTTTATAGAGAGTTTGAAAAGTTAGCACAGATTGTAAATGATCATAAAGAAATCAATTACATGAGTAATTATGATATACGCCATGAGTGTCATGATGGCTCGCCTTGTTATGACGACATTATTGATTTAATTTTATTGTGTTTATCGGCGATGGGTTTGGTCAAAGAAGATAAGTTCAGCTTGGTGCCAAATTTAAATCAAAATTTCGCTAATTTTATTACTTTTGATGAAAAAGTAACGCCTAAAAATATGATACGTTTAGATCCATTTGGTAAAGTCTATTTTTGGTTAGCGGGCAACAATTTTACTCAATATATTGGCGAAGGTATCCCAAATAGTGATTATATTTCCAATTTGGCACGGTTCGATAGTAAAGCTTTTGCTGATTTACAAAAAGTAAATATTGCTGCTTATGGTAAAAATGGCGATGCACTTATTAATCATTTAATTGAAGAAACTCAGCGTCGAACTTCTATTTTTATGAACAACTATGCAGACGCCGCTGTAGGTAATGACTTCGTCAAAGTAACGCCTGATATGATTATGGCTCAACTTGAAAGCTTATCGCCTTTGCAGTTTGAGTGGTTTTGTTTAAAACTAATTGAAAGGTCTTTGGAGATTGAAAGTCCCGAGAGTAATTTAACCTCTCGTCATACTGGTCGCTCAAACGATAATGGTATTGATGGCCTCATCATTCAAGATTTTCCGGATGGTGAGGTTCATAATTACTATATTCAAGCCAAGCTTTATAGCACCGGTAATAATATTTCAAATGGAGACTTAAGGAATTTTGTAGGCGCATATCCACCGCAAAAAACCAATCATCATGGTTTATTTATTACTACGACGAGCTTTACCAAGCCTGCTTAGGAATATGCTAATACGACGGATTCACACAGTTTAATACTCATTGATCAAATGAATTTAATAGAATTAATGATGCAGCATCAGGTAGGGTTGAAAGAAGTTAATGCTCGTCCTAAGTTGTTATTGGACAATGATTTTTTTAACAAAATAAAATTATATTAAATATTTATTAAGCTG
>NZ_JBVFXW010000040.1:0-26819 GCF_055522395.1 Psychrobacter sp. TPE 89C | reverse complement strand
GCCTGAACCAGTTGTTGAGCCTGAACCAGTTGTTGAGCCTGAACCAGTTGTTGAGCCTGAACCAGTTGTTGAGCCTGAACCAGTTGTTGAGCCTGGCGTAAATAATTCTCAGTTAACTTCACACATTGATGATCCTCGCACCTTACTACGTTGCCCGACACAAGAGCTGATGGGTGAGTGGAGTCCAGAGAAATGGGACTATTGGTTACAGACGGCTCGTGAGGCAGATGTCTTGGCTCAAGATGAGTTGGCGCTTGCTCGTCAAGGCATGATGACAGGCTTATGTGATGGTCAGGCAGTCTTTGTGACCAGTGTAGATAGCCGACATCTGCAAACGACTTTTCAACAGTTAGCAGCTAAGCTACAACAGCAGTTTACTCATGCAGATATTGACCTAAAAATTGACGGTAGCGTCATGATGGCTGAAGATAAAACACCTGAACGTCGCCAACAAAAACGCTTAGTACAAGCTAAGGCAGTTGCAGAGTCAAAATTGCTGAACACTCCAGTGATGCAATACCTAACTGAACGTGGTGAAGGAAGGATGGGTAAGGTACATTTGTATTAAGCAGTCAGAAAAAATATTGTTAAAATTATTTAAAGTTCTATATAGTTGTCAGACGCAATTACTACACAAAACATCAAGGTGATATTGTACTATCGTCTTGATGTTTTTACTTTTATTGCTTATAAAATGGATAAATCCGAATAATAGAAGTATGCTTAATTACTATAAGGAAATTACAAATTCGTTATAGTGGTTAAGTTATATTAAAAATTGAAATGTAGCTTAGGTGAAAGTATGTTGGATAATTTACGCGGTATGGCTGTGTTTGCCAGTGTGGTCGGACATGGTTCTTTTAGTGGCTCAGCTCGTGAGCTAGGTATTACCACCAGTGCAGTGAGTCAGCAAATCAGATCATTAGAAAATGATTTGGGTGTGGTGCTATTACATCGCTCAACTCGTAAGCTGAGCTTAACAGAAGCAGGTGAGAGTTTTTACGAGGCCGCAAAAGATGTAGTGAGTGCGGCTGAACAAGGACGCATTAAGGTCAATCAGTTGCGTGATGAGCTAGCAGGTAGCTTACGTGTGGCTACGACGCCAGAACTGGGTGTGAACCATATTTTGCCAGCACTATCCACGTGGATGGCAGCACACGATGATCTGAGCATCACATACTTAGCAGACAATCATTATGTTGATATGATTGATGCGCGTATCGATATTGCGATACGGATGAGCCCATCGATGAATGACTCTAGTCTGAGCAGTCATCCTTTGACAGACGTGCGCCAAATGCTCGTTGCTTCACCGCAATATCTACGTCAACATACTAAGCTTCAGACGCCTAAAGATCTGGCCGATCATCAGCTGATTTGTATTGAAATCATGAAAGATGCCAATCAAATTGATTTGGTTCAAACCGAAACGGGCAAAAAAACCCGTACAAAAATGAACTCACGCATTTATACCAATAATGTTTTTATGGCAACCACTTTGGCCAAAGAAGGCCATGGTTTGGTTAGAATGTTGGAAATGGATATCAAAAAAGAGCTTGAGAGTGGCGAGTTGGTCGAAGTGTTGACTGGTTATCAGTTACCAAGCTTTGTACTATACGCAGTGACACTAAATGCTGAACAGCAACCTGCTAAAATAACTCGCTGTTTAGAAGTTTTGAAAAAGTATTTCCATGCCAATTAAGTGGTAAGTGGTAACTTAATAACATGCTAGAAGTTCAGTGATTAGCAGTCAGCAAAAAGCCTATAGATATAACTATCTATAGGCTTTTTTTATGGTTCTCAGTTCTATATCAACTGAATAGAGTGTGAAGAGCCTTATCGCTTAGTCTGTCATCTATAGTGCTTTCGCTAATTTGATTTATACATATCTAGACTGTTATAAATTAACTATGGTATTTATTAGTTACGCCCTAAAAAGACGGCTGTAATAAGTCCACCAAGCGTTCAATCACTTGTGTGCTCTCATCTCGGCTCATATTCAGCGGCGGTAGCAAACGTATCACATGGCCACCAGTGACGTTGATGATTAGCTTTTGCTCATCACGTGCACGATCTACGAGCTGACTACAATCCATGTCTTCAGGCAAGGCGATACCAATCATCATCCCTGCACCGCGACTGCTCACGCCGTGTTGTCCCAGTGCATCGACTAGCGTCTCTCGAATGAATAGCCCTTCAGTAATGGCATTTTCCATGATGTCACTGTTGCCGAGTACATCATAGACAGTATGCACCACGCGGCTTGCCAATGGCGTGCCACCATACGTTGAGCCGTGGCTACCCGCACCAAATAAACCATTAGCACGTCCGCGTACCATACAGGCTCCCACTGGGAAACCGTTGCCTAATCCCTTAGCTGTTGTCAACACATCAGGACGCGCATTGCTGTGTTGATAAGCGAAATACTTGCCAGTACGGCCGTTACCTGTCTGTACTTCATCTAACATAAATAGCCAGTTGTTAGCTTCACACTCTGCTTGTATCTCTTCAAGATACGTAAACCCGTTGGCAGCGGTGTTCAAACCACCTTCACCTTGAATAGGCTCTACAAAGATAGCGCAAATATCATCATGGTCTTGTGCTGCTTGCTTAATGGCTGAAATATCGCCAAATGGAACACGAATAAAGTCATCATCTAATGTATAAAAGCCTTCACGCGCTTTTGGATTGGCAGTGGCAGATAATGATAGTAATGTACGGCCGTGAAATGATTGTTCCATTACGATAACTTTTGGACGTTTAAAACCTTGCTTATGTGCGTATAGTCTTGCCAGTTTTAATGCTGCCTCATTTGCTTCAGCGCCACTATTGGCAAAAAATACGCTATCCATTCGAGCTGCTGTGCATAAAATCTCTCCTGCACGCTCTTGCCAGTCAATACCGAATAGATTGCTGGTATGCACTAGAGTCGCTGCTTGCTGCTGAATGGCATCGGTCACCTGTGGATGGCAATGCCCCAATCCGCAGACAGCAATGCCAGTCAGTGCGTCTAAATAAGGAGTATCATCTTTGGTATATAACCAACTGCCCGAACCACGCGTAAAGTTGATTGGCTGGCGGTTATAAGTGGGCATCAGGTAAGTAGCAGACATATAAAACATCCTTAAGAGGAACAGTGAGTAAAAAGAAAAGTGATTGGTTATAGCTCGTCAGAGAATGGCGTGGTTTCCGCAGGCAAAGTATAGTCTTCATTTGCCCATGAACCTAAGTCGATAAGTTTGCATTGACTACTACAAAACGGCTTATATTTATTATCCTGCCATGCTGTTTGGGTGCCGCAGCGTGGGCAAGGATAAGTCTTGGGTGATGTGTTGGGGGTAGGGTCAGTCATAATAAGAGTGAAAGCATCCTCGATTTATTTGAATTATTAACAGTGAATGACAGTCAGTAGGTTTGCCTACGTGATGATTAATAGACAGTTTTAGCATTGCTAGCTGTCGTCATATTACTATTGCAGCGGATTGACTATATAATAGCATGCAGCCGAATAATGGCAAAAGACAAATACTTTAAGGATAGCAAAAATGACTGACAATATAGAGATTACGCATCAACAAGAGCGTGTATTTCAACCACAGAGACTCTCAGCACCGCGTGACTTTATCTTGCCAAGTATCATTGGTGAAAACAAAAATAATCTGCCCTTATTATTAGAGATTGGTGCAGGGAAGGGTAAGCATGCGCTTGGTTTTGCAGCACAAAATTCTGATAAACATTTGATAGCAATTGAGCGTACACGCAACAAATTCGAAGCATTTGCCAAACTAGAGGCACTCCAAGCTTCACCGAACCTAGATGCGATTCATGCTGATGCCATTGCATGGACAGTGCACGCTATCAAGCCGAACAGCTTGGCAAAAATCTTTATTCTTTATCCCAATCCTGAACAGCATAATCCTAATCAACAGTGGTTAAATATGCCATTTTTTGAGTTTCTATTGTCACGTTTGCAGGTAGGCGGCGAGGTAGTGCTCGTAACCAATATAGAAGCATATATGAATAATGCAGAACAACAGGCAACCAAGGTATGGTGCTTACCAAACACTCGATATACAGTAGCGACTGACAGCCAGCGCACACATTTTGAAGTGAAGTATCTAGCGCGCGGAGAAACATGTTGGGAGCTTAGTATGCGTAAGCCAGAAGGGTATAAGACAAGGTTTGATGAATGGCAAGTTGGCCCTATAAGCCAAGATAAATAGCCTAAGTAAAAAACATGCAAATATAAGAAGGAGTTGAAACAATCAGAACTAATAAATATAAAATAGCCTAAGCAAATAAAAACTAATTAGAAATAAAGCCGTCACTAAAAGACGGCCAAAAAATAGGTAATTATTCGATACTATAAATAGGGTTTAACGAGCTTATTAGAATCAGTATAAGCATCCAAAACCGTCAAAAAAGTGTAGGCTCCGATAAATTTGCGGCTGATAAACATAAATTCTTTTGGTGGCAGGTTAAATTCGAAAGACTGCATTGCTCGCGTTGCTTCTGTAGAAAGGCGCGAGTGCAGCTTACTATTCGCCCAAATATAACGGTTGCCTTCATCTAGACAGTCAGACGGAATATCAGGATTCATCGCTGGATCACTGAATGGCTCTGTCGCCAACAGAAATAGCGAGGCGATATCAGAACGTACTTTGCCACTCATGCTATCAAAGAAATCATAGCCAGTCATTGCTAGCTTCATCGCTTGATGGTTATGGCGGTAGCCAGCTTTTAACAATCCGTGGGCAATGGTTAATAAGTTATTATCAAACTGGCGAATCGCACCAAAATCTAGTAATACCAACTTATCGATACCGTCTTTATCCTCACTGACTCGAACTAGATAGTTACCAAAGTTTGGATCTGTCTGCATTTCACCCCAAACAAAAATCTCTTGCATCATGATTTCGATAGCCGCTTGACCAATGGCATTGCGGCGCTCATGAGGGAGTAATTGTAGGGCATCAGATACAACCGTGATACCTGGCTCATAAGACATACACAGCAGACGCTTCTTTGAATAACTGCGGTTAATCTTAGGAACGACATAACGTGGATCGTTGCTTAGGCGCTCATAGAAACGTTCTGTGGTTGCTGCTTCTGCTTCATAATCGACTTCATGATGGAGTAGGTCACGTATCTCTTCAAACCATGCATCGAGTGAGCGAGTTTGTGGAACGATATTGCTAACTTTCAATAATTGCTTAAATAGAGAAAGATCAGAGTTGATAGCATCAGCCACACCTGGATATTGGATCTTCAGTACTACTTGCTCGCCAGTCTCGATGACTGTTGCTCGGTGTACTTGGGCAAGTGATGCGGTTCCAATAGGGACAGTGTCAACTTCTAGTTCATCTAACTTTTTACCCAACAACTGACGTAATGTAAGCTCTATCGTTGGCCATGATAACGTGGCCGTATCATCGTTTAGGGTTTGGAGCGCGCGCGTGATTTCAGGTGGCAGAATGTGCTCGCCATAAATCGCCAGCATTTGGCCGATTTTTACGACAGAACCTTTTAGCTTACCGAGCTCTGATGCAAGATAATTTGCTTGTTCTTCCATAAAAGCTTGGTTACGCGCTGTACGTGTCTCTTTATTCAAAAACATGCCAGACACGCTATTACCTGCCCAACGACGACCAATGTTTAAGGAAGTTTTGGCAATCGACATTCGACGCTCAAACCCTGAGGTTTTTAAGTTATCGATTGATTGCTTATTGCTAGAAGGTTTAGACGTATCATTTGCCATAAATATAATCATTCATCCGGTTGGTATTGATTTGTGGGTTAGGAACCTACAATACAAGGGAGATACGATGCATAAGGGTAAAATTGTATCATATAAAGCATATATGGTTGATGAGTCTGTTGATAATACTAAGGTTGGACAGCCGATTTTATACTTATGTTAACATTTAACCTTTGCTAAATTATTGGGTATCATTTTGTAGGAATATACCCATAACTGCTGCTCGGAAAAAGAAGCTGTATCAAAAAATAAGACCTAGCGTGTTGCTAGGTCGAATAATGGAATAAAAGGATTTTACCCAGTTAAATGGCTAACTCATTTAACTGTATTTACTTTACTTAGCATTTTCGCGAGCAATGGCATGATGGCCAATATCACGACGATACTGTGCACCATCAAAACTAATCGCACCTGTTACGGCTAATGCAGCTTGTTGAGCATCAGCGATATTGTCTGCTAGAGCAGTCACGCATAATACACGGCCACCATTGGTCACCACTTCATTCTCAGTGCTGGCTTCGTCAGGGTTAGAAAAAGCCGTACCCGCATGGAATACTTTAACGGCATTATCATTGCTGCTATCTAACTTTGGCAAGCCAGCGATAACGTCACCTTTTGAAGAGGTTTCTGGATAGCCTTTAGACGCAACAACGATACCGAGAGCAGGGCGGGCATCCCATTTAGCATCACTAGGCAATTGACCTGCCAACCCTTGTGCGACCAAATCCACCATTGAAGATTGCAAACGCATCAAGATAGGCTGTGTCTCTGGATCACCGAAGCGGCAGTTGAATTCGATCACATAAGGATCGCCTACTTCATCAATCATAAGGCCAGCATATAAGAAGCCCGTATAAGGATGACCGGCATCTTTCATGGCATCAACCACTGGCTGAATGACTTGACTCATTACTTTGTCATGTACATCCTGAGTAACGACTGGTGCAGGAGAGTATGCGCCCATACCGCCCGTGTTTGGCCCTGTATCACCTTCAAAAGCACGCTTATGATCTTGGCTGGTTGCCATCGGTAAGATGTTGTCGCCATCAACCATGCAAATAAAGCTGGCTTCTTCGCCTTGTAAAAACTGCTCGATAACCACGCGGCTACCTGCATCACCAAATTTATTGTCTGCTAGCATGTCGTCGATTGCATCATGTGCTTGTTCGATCGTTTCAGCAACGATGACGCCTTTACCAGCAGCTAAACCATCAGCTTTGATAACGATTGGTGCACCTTGCTCATCAATATAAGCTTTGGCAGCTGTTGCATCTGTAAAGCCTTGATAAGCAGCTGTTGGAATATTGTTCTGCGCCATAAATTCTTTAGCAAAGGTCTTTGAGCCTTCTAGTTGTGCACAATATGCTGTCGGACCCCATGCTTTGATACCAGCATCACGACACGCATCAACGATACCAGTCACCAAAGGTGCTTCTGGTCCAACGATGACCATGTCTATATCATTGTTTTGGCAAAACGCTATCACTGCGCTATGTTCGCTAGCGTCACCATCGGTAGGTTCTAAGATTACGTTTTGGCATTTAGGTTCAAGTGCAGTACCAGCATTACCAGGAGCGACGTAGATATTATTGACCTTATCGTCTTTTGCACACTGCCATGCCAGCGCGTGTTCGCGACCACCTGAACCGATTACCAAAATATTCATCATACGTCTCGCCCTTAGCATTAAAATTAATAATGAGTTAGTCACACACTCTCAAATATACCGGCATATTCTAACAAAAAAGTCGTACTGATTACCATGAGTATCACTTGCCAGCAGCCAATCAATAACAAAGACTAGCAAAAGTGCATTTTTATCTCATTAGTAAATGTTATCGACATGTTGCTGATTCATGAAATGATGTTGCACGCTTCAGCTAGCGCCCTAGTTGCGTTACACTTCACTAGATTAATGGCGTTATATCCTGATTGCTGCATGTCAGCAAAATATAGTAGTAAATATAGGAGAAAAACTTAAAAAAGTAAGAAAAAATTAGAATAATTTGTATAAATGGCTATACTGCATCGCGGCATCAATAGTATTCAATATATTCATGCGCTGCCAGTGATGTTACTCATTAATAAACTCAAATAAATAATAGATAGACCAGATCTATAAAAAAGGATAAAGAACATGCCAAACTCTCTTAGTATCGCAACAGAGCGGATCAGTCAGATAAGCGATATTGCGACCAGTTATGTACAAAAAGATAAGTCATTGTTTGACCATTTTATTCATAGCTATTACCAGCCGCTCCACCAAGAAACGGCAAAAGCCATCAGTAATGCTGATTTGGCAGGCATGGCGTTACATCACTTTACTTTGCTCAAAGCCTATGACCGCAGTAGACCACAACTGACTGTACTCAACCCTAAAGCGGAAGAGCAGCATTTTCACAGTTCGCACACAGTCATCCAAATTGTGGCGTATGACCGATCGTTCTTAGTCGATACGATTCTGATGAGTCTCGAAGCGGAGGGTATCGATGTACATCGTACTTACAATATCATTGTTAGCGTTGATCGTAACGATGATGGCGATATTACGCATATCGAAGGCGCACATGAAAGTGCCACTTCACATCTGTCTTTGATTCATTGCGAGATTGCTTATCAAAATGACGAAGATTTGGACGCGCTACAACAAATGCTATTGGCTAAAATCGATACGCTAGATACAGTCGTTGGTGACTGGACGCAAATGCGATCGAAGCTGACAGATATTAAAGCAGAGCTGTCTACAAAACCATTGCCAGAAGTGTTTTATTCACAGCAAGAGATTCAAGCGTTTTTGGATTGGGTATTAGACGATCATTTTATCTTCTTGGGTTATCGTGAATACCGCCTAGAGGGTGGACAATCTGTTGAAGTTGATACCGACTCTGTGGACTTGGATTTATTTGCCATTGGCAATAGTGGTCTTGGTTTACTGCGCGGTGCTGAAGAAGACAAATTGTCAGAAAGCTTTAGTCAACTGCCTAAAGTATTGAAGCAACTATTGACCGAACCACGCGTATTAATGCTATCAAAATCAAGCCGAGTATCGCCTGTACATCGCCCAGTATATATGGACTTTTTGGGCATTCATAAGTTTGATGACAACGGTAAGCTGGTTGGTGAATATCGATTCATCGGTTTATTGACTTCACAAGCATATCAACTGACCGTACAGCAAATACCGCTATTACGTGAAAAAGCCAATAAGATTATGGCCATGGCAGAGTTGCCACGTGACGGTCATGCCCATCATAAAATGATGCATGTGATTAACACGTTACCGCGTGATGATTTATTCCAAGCCGGTGTCGAAGAGTTATATCCTATCGTATCTGGTATTAGCCAGTTACAAGACAAAAAGAGCTTGCGTCTATTCAGCCGTATTGATCATTATCAGCGTTTTGTCTCGTGCTTGGTCTACATCCCACGTGATAAGTTCAACACTGAGCTGCGTATCAAAGTACAAAACGTGCTAAAAGATGCTTATGGTGGAACCTCCTCAGGATTTACCACTGAGTTCAATGAATCTGCACATGCTCGTGTGCATGTCCATGTACGCACAGTGCCTGGTCAAGTAAACGACGTCAATACGACAGCACTAGAAGCCAAATTGTCAGCGTTGATGGAGTCATGGAGTGATGACTATCAAAGAGTATTGCTTGATAATGTTGGTGAGCAGCAATCAAATGCCTTAAACCGTCGCTTTTTAAACTACATCCCTGCTGCGTATCAAGAGCGTTTCGATGCGCGTACAGCGGTTGAAGATACCAAGCGCTTGGCTGGATTGACCGCAGAGCAACCGATGATTTGGCATTTATACCAATCAACGGGCGATGCAAGCAATCAATTGCATCTAAAACTCTATGGTCGTGAGCAGCCTGTTATCTTGTCCAAAGTACTGCCAATTCTTGAAAACTTTGGTGTGTCAGTTATTTCAGCACAAACCTATGAGTTTGACCTGCCAGAGCAGCCTATCTGGATGCAAGAGTATGAGCTGACGCTAGAACATGTCGATACCGTTAACATGCAAGTGGTACGCGGTCAGTTCGAAGACAGTCTCAAGCAGATTTGGGCCGGAAAAGTTGAAAGTGATTCCTTTAACGAATTGGTATTAACGACCAACTTGGATACTTATGGAGTGGTATTACTACGAGCGCTATCACGCTACATGATGCAAGCTCGTGCACCATTCTCTAGTAACTACATTCAACAAACTGTGGTAAAAAACAGCGATATCAGTGTGGCACTGGTCAGCCTGTTTGATGCTCGCATGAATCCGAAATATAATGAAGAAGAGCGCGCACAGCAAACTGCTCAGGTGCAAGAAAAAGTTATCGCGGCGCTAGCAGATGTAGACAGTCTCGATGAAGACCGTATCCTACGTTGGTACTTGGATTTGATTAACGCGATGGTACGTACCAACTTCTACCAGACTGATACAGACGGTCAGCGTAAAGATCGTTTGTCGTTTAAGTTTTTGGCAGCAGACATTCCTAACTTGCCTAAACCTAAACCGATGTTTGAGATATTTGTATACTCGCCGCGTGTTGAAGCTGTGCATTTACGTGGTGGCAAGGTTGCCCGTGGTGGTTTGCGCTGGTCAGATCGTATGGAAGATTTCCGTACCGAAGTATTGGGCCTTGTCAAAGCACAGATGGTAAAAAACGCAGTGATTGTGCCTGTTGGTTCAAAAGGCGGCTTCATCGTCAAAACTAAAACCATGGCGGATGGTCGTGAAGCGTTCCAAGCAGAAGGTATCGCTTGTTATCAGACGTTCTTGCGCGGTATGCTCGATGTCACAGACAACATCGTAGACGGCGTGATTGTCCCGCCAGCCAATACAGTCAGACATGATGAGGACGATCCATACTTGGTTGTTGCTGCAGATAAAGGTACAGCGACTTTCTCTGACATCGCCAACGCCTTAGCAGCAGAGTACAATTTCTGGCTTGATGATGCCTTTGCTTCAGGTGGTTCAGTAGGTTATGACCATAAAGCGATGGGTATCACTGCACGTGGTGGTTGGGAATCAGTCAAACGTCACTTCCGTATGCGCGGTATGGACATCCAAAATCGTGATGACTTCACTGTCGTCGGTATTGGTGATATGAGTGGTGATGTATTCGGTAACGGTATGCTGCTCTCAACGCATACCAAACTGGTCGCTGCCTTTAACCATCTGCATATCTTCATTGATCCTAATCCAGACAATGCGGCTTCTTATGCCGAGCGCGCACGTTTGTTTGAATTACCACGCTCATCATGGGCAGATTATGAAACCTCATTAATCAGCCAAGGTGGTGGTATATTCTCACGCCAAGACAAAAAAATCGCTATCAGTGCCGAGATGAAAGAAATCTTTGATATCCACGAAGACAGTCTCGCACCTAATGATTTAATCAGTGCGTTATTGAAATCGCCTGTTGATCTCATCTGGAACGGCGGTATCGGTACTTATGTCAAAAGCGCTAATGAGACCCATGCTGATGTCGGCGACCGTGCGAATGACTCACTACGTATCGACGGCAATGAGCTTCGCTGTGCGGTGATTGGTGAAGGTGGTAACTTAGGCTTCACGCAGCAAGGCCGTATTGAATACGCTCAAACGGGCGGACGCATTTATACGGATGCTATTGATAACTCAGGCGGTGTTAACTGCTCGGATCACGAAGTCAATATCAAAATTCTATTGGGTAAAGTGGTTGAGCAAGGTGACATGACCTTAAAGCAGCGTAATGAGCTGTTAGAGAGCATGACTGATAACGTGGCAGAATTGGTACTACGCCAAAACTACCTACAGCCTCAAGCAATTGAACTGAGTCACATTCGTGCATCAGCGAACCTAAGCGATCATCAACGCTTTATTCAGATGCTAGAAGGCGAAGGGCGTCTCGATCGTGCAATCGAATATCTGCCATCAGATGAAGAGATTGCCAAACGTCAAAAATCGAATGCTGGCCTGACCAATCCTGAGCTAGCCGTCGTGATGGCTTATGGCAAGATGTGGGTGTATGACAACTTATTGTCTTCTGATTTGCCAGATGACCCATACTTCATCAACGAGCTGCGTAAGTACTTCCCTGATGAGCTAGCGTCACGCTTCTTTGATGAGATGACAGAGCATCGCTTACATCGTGAGATTATCAGTACTTATCTGACCAATAGCGTGGTCAATCGTTTGGGTATCGAAGCACTTTTCCGTCTGTTCGAAGAGACCGATCAATCACTAGCCACCATCGTGCGTGGCTATGCGATTAGCCGTGATGTTTTTGATGTGTCAAAAGCTTGGAAAACGCTCGAATCATTAGACAATCAAGTCGATGCTAAGTTACTGCTGAACCTTGAGCTACGCCTGCGTGACGCACTTGAGAGCGGTGTTGTGTGGTTTATCAATGCCTTTGGTCAAGACTTGCAAGTCGCTGACATGATTAGCCGCTTTAGTGATAGTGTTGAAAAGCTAACAAAACCAGGTGGTTTCATTGAGCAACAATTTGCAGCGTACTTGCAAGAAGATACGACTAGCCTGATGCAGGAAGACCTGTCTAATAGCGATGCTGCGTTGTTTGCTATGCTACCTTATCATGTGGATGCACTCGATGCTGCGCTGTTGTCAGAGCTGTACGAGCGTCCTGTTGATGAGATTGCAACGCTATACTTCGAAGCCTATCATGTCTTGCAGTTAGACTGGATGATGGACAACATCGCCACTTTGCCACAGCAAGATTACTGGGATCGTCGTGCACGCCATGCATTGATGAATGAGCTGTCACGTAGCTTGCGTCTGTTGATGGATGCTATATTATCTAAACCGGATGCGAAACAAGCGTTTGGCGAGTGGCGCTCACGTCACTTAGATCATCTGGAATCTGTCACATCAGAGATGAGCAAGTTAGACCAGCTTCATGCTAATGATGTAGACAGTCAAATCAGCCTGTCTACGCTATCCGTGTTGATGAGTGAGCTGAGTGGTTTAGTCACTAAGTGATTAACTAAATAACTAATGAGTGATTGAATAAGTCACTAACTAGATAAAATACTGTTTCAAAAAAACCACCGTTATTGATTAACGGTGGTTTTTTATTGTCTAATCAAACAAGAGGTGTATACATCTTGATGATTGACACTCTATTTTTGAAAAATGGATTAACTTACGAGGATTTTTCACCGACAACTCTCTGACACCCTTGACCGCTAATTTGGCTAAAGCCACCAGAGATTTTTTCAACCTTAATTTGGGTCAAGATACGGTCTTTTAGTGCCTGTACGTGAGAGATGATACCAATCAACTTACCTTCCTGTTGTAAGCTCGTTAACGTATCGAGGGCGATATCAAGTGACTCTTCATCCAGTGTGCCGAAGCCTTCGTCCAAAAATAGCGAATCTACGCGAATGTTGTGACTGGCCATTTGCGATAGCCCCAATGCGAGTGCCAAACTAATGATAAAACCTTCACCACCAGAGAGGTTTTTAGTACTTCGGACATCGCCACCCTGATAGTTATCAATCACATTGAGTTCAAGCGGATTGTGGTCGTCATGGATGAGTAGGTAACGGTCACTCATCTTTTGCAACTGCGTATTGGCATGACTAATCATAACTTCAAACGTTAACCCTTGCGCAAAGGTACGATATTTTTTACCATCAGCTGACCCAATTAGCGTATGTAGCTGCTGCCAAACTTGTAGCTTCTGTTTTTGCTCATCGATAGCCACGAGTTGTGCTACTTGTTCGCCTTTTTGATTGTCGTTATCTTTGAGCTTTTGGTCAATTGCACCGATCTGCTGACTGAGTTGATCAATATCCGTCTGTATGTGGTGATACTCGCCAGCCAGCGTTTCTCTATCCTTATCTGTCATAGGCGCAGCAAGTTTTTGCGCTAATAATTGCTGAGTACTATCTAGCTGTGACTTCACCTGTCGCAATGCATTGTCGATAGTCGATTTACGTAGGTGTAGTGCTTCACGCTCTTCTTTAGGCAGGCGTGCACTGACAAAAGCAGCTTCGTCGGCGAACTGTGATTCTGATAGTAAATTAGTAAACTCGATTTGTTGCGTATTAAGCGTACCAGACGCAGATTGTAGCTCTGTTGCTAGCTGCTGCTGTCTAACTTTTAATTGCTCTAATGTCTGCTGTCTGGTGTCTAGCTGCCTTTGTGCCATTACCTTACTGGTTTGAGATTTATCGACCACACTTCGTAATTGAGTCTCCTCAGCATCTACCTCTTTATCTGCGAAAATCTCTTTCCTATCTTTCTTTAATTGCTCGATAGCACTGGCTTTATTAACAATTAAGCGCTCTAGTTCTTCGAGCGATTTTTCGTCATTGGTAAGTTGTGCTTGTTTGGCATCAATCTGTGCTGTTAAGCCGCTTATCGTATTCGTTAGCTGCTGTTGTTTGTTTTTTTGCTCATGGCAATATTGTTTTAACTGACTTAAGGCACCACGCTGTTGACGGAGTCTTTCGATATGAGGCTCATAGTCTGAGCTGTCTATGACGGTATGCTCAGTAACCCCATCATTCAGTTGCTTGAGTGCATCATTGATGTCTGCTGTACTAACAGCTACAGATAAATACTCTTTATGGTTCTCTATAGGGTATTTATGCGCTAGAGCTGAAACAGCGGTCATAATAGGTACTAATTCAGAAAAGTTGGCAGCGATACTTTCTTCGATACTCTCAATTTTCTGTACATTAAGCTTAATATCAGTCGCCAAATTACTGATGTCGCGAATAAGTACTTGTTGCTGCTTTTCATCGGTTTCGATTGCAGTACTAATATGTGCCATACGTTGTGTCAGCACATCGTATTGGCCCATCATGGTTTGTAGAGACTGCTTGTAATCAATCAGATTGTGTTTGGCGGCATCCAATAAAGATAGGGAGTTGTCTACGTCAATCGAACCATTGACGTTATCCGTAATTTGAGTAAGCGGATGAATGAGTGCCACAATGGATTCAGAGTAATTATGTTTATCATCAAATAATGAGGTCAGATAAACCTGAATATCAGTAGATAAGGTATCTGTCTCTTGCTGTAACGGCGCTAATTGCTGTTTTTGGTTATTAAGCGTTTCTTTCTTTGTGGCATGCTCAAGACGGTGTTTTGATACCGTCTGCTCAAGACTGTCTATAACAGTTTCTAGTGCCGCCATTTCCTGCTGAATCTTTTGTGTTTTAGACAGTTGGCTTTGGTCGGCATTGTCGTTGATATGATTGTCTAATAACGGATGGTGTTTACCATAAGGATGTTCATGAGCACCACAAAGCGGGCAGGGCAATCCATCTTCTAGTTCTATTATATAGTCTTCAAGCTTAGCGACTTTTTGTAATAGATTTAGATGCTCTTGTTTATCTTGTCGTTTGAGCTTAGCATTTTGAATGTCTGATTGATGACTGGTAATTATCTCTTCTAAATTCGTTAACGCTTGGCTAAGTGCTGGTAGCGAAAGCGTGGTTCTTTTTATTTGGCTAGTAAGTTCAGACAGTCGTTGTAACTTGAAGCGAGCCTGCTCAGTTTGGTTATTAATTTGATCAACATGTTCTTGATCACGACGCATACTAGCCAGCGATTGTTTTTGGATAAGTGTTACTTGCTGCCGTTGTAAGCTGGCAAGTTTCTCACGCTGTTGTGTTATTAATGACGTATCAGCGTCTTGCTGCTTAGACAGTTGCTCTAAACTTGCTTGTAGTTGGCTGGCTTGATGATCATGTGTTCGTTTATCGGCAGCTAAGCGCACATTGTCTTCTAGCAATGCCTTTAATCGGCTACAGCTGCTATCAAAGGTTGCCATATCTGTATCGAGATCGTTTACCGCTGGATAGTCATTAAAGTGTTTTTCGATACTGTCAAACTGAGTCTTAGCATCCTGCTCTGCTTGTTTATGGCTAGCTATTTCTTGACGTAATTGTTGAGTATTATTAACCAGTACGCCTTTACGTTGATTGTCATGTGACAAAGCATTAGCTTGCTGTTTTATATCAGCATCTAATTCACGCACCTTCTTAATAATGGGTAAAGCGGTTTGTAAGTTATCTGTGGCGTTCTTTTCAAAAGTACTCGCCTCATTTAGATGACTAGAAGCTTGCCCGAGCGCTTCTTGCTGTGCCGGAATCTTATTAAGCAGTTCCTGTTGTTCAGCATCCAATCTACTGACCATCTCTCGGCTATAGCACAGCGCACGAAACTGGCTGTCGATTTCTAAGGCTTTGGTCGCAATATTTAAGCGTTGTGCTTCTGGGATAAAGTCTTTCTGTGCCTGTTGCGCTGTTCCGAACTCAGTCTGATAAATCGAGAGGTTTTGTTGTAGTTGATAGATGCTATCCAGCCACTGTAGTTGTTCACTCAGAGTTTTGAATGTTTGTCGTTGTTTGATTTGCTGTTGATTCAGAGTGTCTAACTCTGTAGCCAGTCGTTTTTCATCTTCAATATTTAATAGGGATAAGCTATTAACGCCTGCTAGTAACTTGCCAAGCACTTCTTCTTCGGAGCGTTTTTTCTCATGCACGTTTAACGATATTTTGGCATAAATGGCCGTACCCGTTATTTTTTCTAAAATGGCAGCTCTATCACCAATATCAGACTTCAAAAATGCGGCAAAACTGCCTTGTGCCAACATGATGGAACGGGTAAATTGATTAAAATCCATACCGATTAGATCTTGGATATAGGCGGATGTTTTAGATTTTTTCTCTTCTAAAATAGCGCCCGTTTCAACATCACTAATCTCGTGCTTAATCGGTAATAAGTTACCCTTAGCTTTTTTGTGGGCACGATGTTGATACCAATAGCATAGATAGCGTTTGGAATTTATCTCGATGATAACTTCTGCTGAGCACTCGCCCGTACCTTGGGTCATTATCTCATTCGTTGAACCCGTAATATCGCCCAATCTTGGCGTTTGACTGTATAGAGCTAAGCAAACCGCATCTAATATGGTGGTTTTGCCAGCACCTGTTTGCCCAGTAATGGCAAAAATCCCTTCATTGAGAAAAGCGGGGTCGCTAAAATCAATGTGCCATTCGCCTTTTAGCGAGTTTAGATTTTTTAGTCGTAGTTCAATTAGGCGCATGGTTGGGTCTTATTTTTATATGGATCAGTGTTGAAAGCTGATAAAGGTAAAGGCATCAGTTATTAGTAATTAAAAGTTAGAAGCTATGTATGTTGAATAACTTATATTATTCGGCATGGCTATCTGCATGACGTAGGGTGTAAACGATTTGATCGTAGGCATCACGCAAGGTTGACTTTTGCTCATCAGGAATACTATGCGCAGTTAAGCAACGCTCAAATACCTCTGCTTCATTTAGGTCTTGTAATGTCTCAGAGGTTTGCTGCTGGTTAAGGACTTTATTATAAGTTTGAGTATTTTTGATTTTTAATACCTCACATGGCAAGCCTTCTACCATAGCCTGAATATGCTCACGTAATTCACTAACAATATCATCACCGGTATAAATAACTTCTAGCCAAACGGACTCTTTTGAACCAAGTGATTGAATGGCTTTATCAATAGCCTGATGAATAGACACTAAGTCACCTGAGACTTGTGCCAATTTCTGAAACTTAGGAATGGATAAGGAAACTACTTGCATCTGATTCAAATTATCGCGATGCAGTATTTTATTGGTAGTGGCAGCATCAGTAGGCACTGATTGATTATCTAGATCTTGCTGAGCAGGAGGGTTCTCTGTGACAGTAATTTTTACAATAGCATCATTATTCTCATTGGCCGATGGCTCATCAAAACCAAACAAGTCATCCATAAAAGGCATTACTTGATTTGTTACTTTTTTAGCGATTTTTTCTACTGACTTTTCAACCTTGGCCGTTTTAACATGAGAGGCTGCATTGATAAGCTGAGGAGTAATACTATCAGGTGCGACGTTTAGCCCTGAGACTTCGTTCTCAAAATGATTTACGGCACCAAACTTTACTAGCAATACTTGTTTTTGTTGCTTGGCTTCTCCAAAGCCCATGGCAATAGGCGATCCTGAATAGCGAATATACTCACGACCACCGACCCGCTGCGGTACGTGCAAATGACCAAGCGCCACATAATCAAAGCTTTCATCGAACATATCAGCAGAGATTTTACCCAGTGAGCCGACGTAAAGCTCGCGTACGCCATCATCATCTGTTGTGGTACCGCCAGCGGCAAATAGATGCCCTGTCGCAATGATAGGAATATGCCGCTGATACATTTCAATAAGCTCAGATTGCTTGGATTTTGCAATGGCAGCCACTTCATCATAATGTGCACGAATACCTTTTATGACATTGGCATCTTTGCTATCCGCTGACTCGCCAGCGCTACTGCTACGTACATCACGGTCACGCAAGTAAGGAACAGCGGCGATAATACAATGCGGTGTTCCCTCTGCATCATCCAAAACCAATACTTCATCGGTTAAGTCGTCACAAGCCGTACCAATCACATGGACGTTTAAGAATTTAAGTACCTGACTGGGTGCATCTAAAAAAGTAGGGGAGTCGTGATTGCCCGCGACTATCACCACGTGCTGACAGCATGACTTGGACACTCTACCCAAAAACTCAAAATACAATGCTTGGGCTCTATTACTTGGCGTCATGGTATCAAAAATATCACCAGCAACGACTAATACATCGACTTTTTGCGTGCTAATTGTCTCTTCAAGCCAGCTCAAAAACGCCTCGAATTCCTCATAGCGCATGCGACCATAGAGCCTACGACCCAAATGCCAATCTGAGGTGTGTAGGATGGTTAATGGTCGAGCGGGCATTGAATTGGAAGTGGCAGGTGTAGACATAATTGCACTTAAGGACAGTTAATGGGAAGCTGTCATTCTAGCAAGATTTTTTGTGATTTGCGCTGTTGGAATGCGTTAAAAAAAGAGCCCTACCAATATATTATTATCGATAGAGCTCTTTATTGTTGAAAGTTAATACTAAAAATTAATCAATAATCAGTTGTTCTAAACCTTCTTCTTGTTGCGTAGCCAAACTGGATATCATAGAGAGCGCATGTGCTTGTTGGTCTATCGGTTGTTTTTCTACTTTACCTCTTGACCCTTCGCGCAACCAGTTCTTCGCTAGAACGTCACTGTTTTGATTGTGCTGCTGATTTTGTAAGTTGTACCAAGCCAAATTATCATGCAGGGCGACGACATCTCCCATGATAAGTAGCGCAGGCGTTGGTAGTTGGTGTTGCTCTTGCAACTCAACGATATTGGCAAGTGTGCCGGTTAATACTTGCTGATTGGGCATACTGGCATTGGATACGATGGCAATAGGAGTACTATCCGCTCGTCCAGCATCAATTAAGCCTTCGGTCAAACGAGGCAAAGAGTGCAGACCCATATAGAAAACAACCGTCTCATCAGTATTCAAAAAGCTCTTAAAGTTACTGTTTGGTGCACCAGCCTTTAAAAATCCAGTGACAAAGCGTACCGATTGCGAGTGATCACGGTGGGTAAGTGGAATACCTGCATAGCTGGCCGCTGCATTGGCAGCAGTAATGCCTGGCACGACTTGATAAGGAACGCCATGTGCCCGCAAGCTTTCAATCTCTTCACCGCCGCGCCCAAAGATAAACGGATCACCACCTTTTAAACGAACCACACGGCGACCTTCTTTGGCACTATTGACCAATAGCTCATTGATACCAAGCTGAGCAACGGCATGATTGCTACGTTTTTTACCTACAAACACTTTGTCCGCATCACGGCGGCACAAATCTAAAACTTGCGGCGAGACCAAGGCGTCATAATAGACAATGTCTGCTTGCTGCATCAGACGTAGTGCTTTAAAAGTTAGCAGCTCTGGGTCACCAGGGCCTGCGCCCACAATATAAACCTCGCCAACTGGAATCGTAGCTTCAGCAGAGATATCATTGTCGACTACAGGAGTAGCTACCATAGTAGGATTGATTGTTGCCTCATTAGCACTTGCAATATTCGCAGCAGTGCTATCTAAATCGGCTTGTAGCTGCTCAGTGGCTTGAACTTCATTACCAGCAAACATGAGCTCACTGACTTTGCCTTCAAACGCTCGCTCCCAAAACTGGCGACGTCCCGTTAGGGTGGGAATCTTGGATTTTACCTCAGTACGGAACTCGCCTGCCAATTTAGCCAATTTACCATAGCCTTGTGGAATCAACGTCTCAAGGCGGGCACGTAGCAAACGTGCTAGCACTGGTGCTTTACCGTTAGATGAGATACCAATCACAATAGGGTTGCGATCAACAATGGCTGGGAATATAAAGTCGCATAAATGCGGCGTATCAACCACATTGACTGGAATGTTTAGGGCGGTGGCATCCGCATGGATTTGATGATTCAGCGTTTCGTCATCAGTAGCCGCGATAATGACACGTGCGCCTGACATGTAAGCTTTATTATAATTTTCATAGATGAGTTGATGCTTACTATCGCTTAGCAAGGCTTGTATTTCATCACTAATGACGGGTGCAAGAATGGTAATTGCCGCGCCAGCACGACTCAGTAGATCCGCTTTGCGTAGCGCCACGTCACCGCCGCCAACGATAAGCACTTTGCGGTCTTCTAATTTAAAAAATAATGGAAAAGTGTTCATAGCATCACCAGCAATTCATTCAATGTAAAATATACCATCATTATGAGGTATCGTGCGCGACGTCTCACGCAGTGAATTGGCATTAGTATATTCGTTTTTGGTATGATGGGTGTGGTTTTTGACGGGAAAAGGAATAGATGAACCAAATAGAAAAATGAATACATCTGTATATAGCAATGTTTTTTTAAGAGTGTTTCATTGTTTGAACTATTGATAATGCTAAATCACATCGCGATACTTAGCAATCAAAGGTGGTAGAGGGTAAGTATAAATGAAGGTGGAATATTATAGCCAAAGCGATATGCTTAGGTGCTCTGGCTATAATGTTCATAAAATCTTCGCAATCATATATGCAGTCTTAAGATAAAACCTACTCAAACTCACTGAGCATTTTAGTCATACGTGCATCTTTTTGTTGCCAGATATCTTCTAACCAATCAAACATCATCTTTTTCGTGGCTTCATCACGGTCGTAACCACCATCCATAATCGCGGCAAACAGCTCATCAGGTATCTTTAGGCGAGTCACATCAACACCCAGACGACGGATATTACCTTTCCATAAATCATCATAGTCAGGAGTGCCATCTGGATACACGATAGTGACATCTAAAATCGAATCTAACTGATCGCCTAACGCATTGATTGCCAATGACAGACCACCAGCCCGTGGTTTTAATAGATGCTGGTAAGGTGAGTCTTGCTTGTCATGTTTTTCTTTGGTAAAGCGCGTACCTTCTAGATAATTAAGTAGTGCAAAGGGCTTATCTTTTAATTGACGACATGCACGCTTGGCTTCGATTAAGTTTTGTTTTTTAAGTTCTGGATTTTTTGCCATCGCTTTAGAAGAAAAGCGCTTCATCATCGGAAAGTCTAAGAAGTAAAAGGCTTGACCGATGACAGGGATATAAATCAAATTAAACTTGGTAAAGAACCGCGTCAAAGGCAATCTATCTTGGCTAATGTATTGCACGATACTGGTATCAACCCAAGACTGATGGTTGCTCACGAGTAGGTATTGTTTATCCTCGCTCAGATCGTCAGGCATATTAATACGCCAGTCTTTATGAGGCAACGCATGATTGATCACAGCGTTATTACTATTAATCCAGTACTTAGTAATCGCAATGAGTGCATCGTCGGCGTATTTTGACTTGGTTAATACTTTCGCAGCACCCAAAGTCCAAATAGGTAAACCAACGAAGATGCTGTTGGCAGTAAGGACGCTGGCACCAGTCAGAAAAGACGCCGCTTTACCGACAGGAGGCAATTTATCATGAAGCTTTTCGTAGAGTGAGTCATTTTTTTGTATAGAGGGCATAACAAATATCCATATTGATGAGTGCGGTAAAACTATTACCAATCTTGAGTAACACGATGCGTGTGATTATCTGCAAAGATGGCAACTTCGTTCGTAATTGAGTTTAAAAGGGTTGGCTTAGTGAAGTGATGGCGCACAGCCCTCAAAGATAAGCCATAGAATAACGTAATGTTATACCAAAAAACGTTAAAACGTTGTATAAAAATACCAAATGAGTCATTTAACATCTTCACAATGCGCTATTGCCTAACGAAAAATAATGAGAAAACCCTTTGATAAATGACTATTATTAAACACAAAAAAGAAGCGATGATATTGAAATCATCGCTTCTTTTTTCTTCTTAATGCCATTAATAACTTAGTCGCTATCTATAGCTGAGTATGCAAACCACACTCACGGCTTTCTTCTACTTTCGTTGGATCAAAGTAGTCAAACTCATTTGGTAGGTTATGCTCTTCAAGATACACGTCTAGATCAGCATCTGTTTTTTCAAATAATGGCGCTACTTTTAATACACCATCTTTTGACAGGCTAAGCACATCAAGACCTTGACGGAATTCCGTCTGATCTTTACGAATCGCATTGAACCAAACGTCAGGCTTCAATTCATCTAATGCACGGCGGAATGGCTCAAGTTTTACTTGGTCAGTAAACTCATCATGCTGTGGATTATCAATACCAGGAATGCCATTCATGGTCGCGTCACGATGTGCAGCGGTTTGCTTAGGGATATAAGTAACGACATTTAGATTGAGGTCACGAATGACTTTATTAGCGAATTGATACGTCGCATCCGTGTTATAGCCTGAATCTACCCATAGTACAGTGATATCTGGGCGCTGCTTGGCAACTAGATGTAAAATCGCTGATTCATAAGGACGAAAGTTAGTGGTAATAATTGGGTTTTTAGCTTGGCTTAGCGCCCATGAAACGATTTCTTCTGGCGACTTGCCGTTTAGCTCTTGGTTGGCTTGATCGATATCTAGGTTTGGGTGTAATTGACTCATGATACATTCCTTACAATGGGATTGGTTTAACAATAAATTTGGTAAAAGTTCAATAAATAATGGGTGGTAAATTAAGCGTTAGCAAACATCGGTAATGCAGCAGCGTTTCGACCATCGTAGCTACTGGCAAGCGCGTTAAATGCTTGACCAATATCAGAAATCGATTGCATGTCATGCTCACTGAGCACAAAGCTATCTGCACCAGAACGTAGCAGGTAAGCGATTTGGTCACGGCCAAACTTGCCAGCCATACGAATCTCACCTTCGTAACCCATTTGGCGTAATGTCTGTGCAAAACTAAAGCCGCGACCATCGACAAACAACGGCACATGGATGACGATCAAGTCTTGCTGTAACAAAAACTCTGACAAGCCAACCAATACATCCGTGTCACTGTCCGATGTCACCCAAACGCCTGTACGGCTAGTGTGTTGGGACAACAACTCGCGTACTTGCTGTAAGAGTCCGCCGGCAATATTTCCTGTAGCGTCTAACAAATCATCAAGTGGCAATAGCACATCTGTTTTTTCTGACTTATGTAATAGCTCAAGCAAGGATGTATGGGTTAGGGCAACGCCTTCTGGCAGCTCATTAGTGGTGAGCGCTAGCCACGTATCGGTCTGACTGATATCGATACCATTGTTATTTAATACGTGATGATTACCCATAGACCTTCTCCTTAAAAGGTGCCACGCCAACGCGATTGACCAAGTCACTAAAGGCTTCTACGTCATTCTCATTGCTCACGCGCTGCTCTAAATAGACGTCCAGTATTTTTTGTAGGGTAATCGCCACATCTTCGGCTGGTACTGCTTTACCCAATATTTTACCGACCTTGGCATCGTTGCTAGAGTTGCCGCCGAGGCTGATTTGATACCAATGCTCACCCTTTTTATCAACACCAAGGATACCGATATCACCTGTATGGTGATGAGCACAGGCGTTCATGCAGCCAGACATATTTAAGCGAATTTCACCCAAGTCATAAAGGTAGTCGAGATCATCAAATTGCTTCTCGATTTGCTCAGCGATATTGTGAGTCGTGGCATTGGCGAGCGAGCAGTAGTCCCAACCTGGGCAAACAATCATATCGGTTAGCGTGTTTATGTTGGCACGTGCTAAATGCAGTTCAGACAGCTGTTGCCATAGCTCATATAGTTGATTGGTTTGCACATCAGAGAAGACGAGATTTTGCTGATAAGTACCGCGCAATTCACCAAAGCTATATTTGTCTGACAGATCAGCGAGAGCATCCATTTGTGACTCGCTAACATCACCAGATGGTACGTAAGTTCCGTCGACCAAGCCTGCTTTTAGAGAAATTACGACGGCGCGATAGCCTGCTATTTTATGCGCGACTGTATTTTGGTTATACCAATCGGCAAAATCTTTATTCGCATTGAGTTGCTGTTGCAAGTCAGACTGTACTTGTAGCGCATCAAAACCAACATAATCAGGCTCACTAAAGAAGCCAATAGCCGTGTCAAAGTTTGCATCGGTCAGCGTCAGTGGACCGTCTTTGGTATGGGCTTCCCACTCAGCATCGACCAATTTAGCAAAGGCAGGACCGCCCATGCTCTCGACCAAGATCTTGATACGCGCTTTGTACTTATTGTCACGGCGACCATGCAGGTTATAAACGCGCAAAATAGCGTCTAAATAGCTAAGTAGATGCTGACGTGGCAAGAATTCGTTAATCACCTTACCAATCACTGGCGTACGGCCAAGACCGCCACCTACCAATACTTCAAAACCAATCTCGCCTGCGTCATTGGTTTTCACATGTAATCCAACATCATGTACTTGCGTCGCCGCGCGGTCATTGGCAGTACCAACGACAGCAATCTTAAATTTACGCGGTAAAAAAGCAAATTCAGGATGAAAAGTAGACCACTGACGGATAATTTCGCAATAAGGGCGTGGATCCGCAATCTCTTCTTGATGAATACCCGCATAAGGATCGGTAGTCGTGTTACGAATACAGTTGCCCGAGGTTTGAATGGCATGCATCTGTACTGATGCCAGCTCCGCCAATATGTCTGGCACTTCTTCAAGTTTTGGCCAATTCAACTGGATATTGGTACGGGTCGTAAAATGTCCGTAACCCTTATCGTACTTACGGGTAATCTCTGCCAATTTACGCAGTTGATAGCTGGCTAGTAGGCCGTAAGGAATAGCAATACGTAACATCGGCGCATAACGCTGAATATAAAGACCATTCTGCAAACGCAGTGGCAAAAACTGTTCTTCTGGCAGCTCACCCGCCAAAAACCGTTCGGTTTGGTCGCGAAACTGGGCGACTCGTTCCTCTACTAAGTTTTGGTCAGCGTAGTTATATTGATACATGACGTAATCTCAAATTTGTTTTTAGACTTAAAAGCAGCGACGAAAATGATTTGCGTGTGTAATATATTTTGTTGTCGATCGCAATGTGTACCGTTCAGCTTTACATCATATAAGCTTGTGCTTCAAAACATAAATTCCTTTAAGACATATACATATCCAAACACAGCATAAATTTTCATAACGAAAGTTAGGTAGCCTATGCTTATCAAATTTAACCCCTAAAATTTAATATCTGGTAATGCATGATTTTGACTGACGATCGTTAGCATCTTATTCATAAAATTGCCTTTTAAGCCATTCACTTGCTGTTATTCAACTCTTTTTTCTATACATTGAGGTTTTAAAATTACTATGACATCTACTATCTCTAATCAAAAGCCATCACAACTCGTTCCTCCACATGGCAGCGATGTACTCAAACCACTATTATTAAACGGTGACGCTCGCAGCGAAGCGCTGACACTTGCCAGCACATTACCGACCATTACCTTAAGCTCTCGTGAGCGCGGTGATTTGATTATGTTCGGTATTGGTGGCTTTACACCACTGAACGGCTTTATGAATCAAGCGGATTGGCAAGGTGTCGTTGACAACATGCGTTTGCAAAGCGGTGACAACGCAGGCTTGTTTTGGCCGATTCCTATTACGTTGTCAGCACCTAAAGCCACTGCAGATAGCTTGAGTCAAGGTGACAAAGTCGCATTGGTCGCCCAAGATGGTGAAGTCATGGGCATCTTAACGGTAGAAGAAACCTATACCATCGATAAAGCGCATGAGTGCCAGCAAGTCTTTACGACGACTGATAGCGAGCATCCAGGCGTACAACAAGTCTTGAGTCAAGATGACGTCAATATCGCCGGTAGTGTAGAAGTATTAAGCGAAGGCGAGTTTCCAACACTATATCCAGAGATTTATAAAACGCCTGCTGAAACGCGTGAAATATTGGATGCCAAAGGCTGGAAAACGGTTGCGGCATTCCAAACACGTAACCCAATGCACCGCTCACACGAATATCTTGCCAAGATTGCTATCGAGATTTGTGATGGCGTATTGATTCACTCATTATTAGGTGCATTGAAGCCAGGTGACATCCCAGCAGACGTCCGTCAAGAAGCGATCAAAACTTTGATTGATAATTACTTTAGACAAGATACTGTGATTCAAGCCGGTTATCCGCTAGACATGCGCTATGCAGGCCCACGTGAAGCGTTGTTACATGCGCTATTCCGTCAAAACTATGGCTGTAGTCATCTGATTGTGGGCCGTGACCATGCGGGTGTTGGTGATTATTATGGTGCTTTTGATGCGCAGACCATCTTTGATCATGTCGGTAAAGACGACCTCATTACTCAACCATTGAAAATTGGCTGGACGTTCTGGTGTAACGCTTGTAATGCGATGGCATCAGACAAAACTTGCCCGCATGACGCCTCTGAGCATGTCAAAGTATCTGGAACAAAGCTACGTAAAGCACTATCAGAAGACGAGGTGGTGCCAGAGAACTTTAGTCGCCCAGAAGTGCTACAAATATTGCGTGATTACTATGCAGGTATCGCAAAAGAAGAGCGTGCTGAAGTTAAATTGACCGGTGCTTCTGCGGTATAGTCAATCCTCTATAAATTGGATACGGTGTCAGGCTCGCTTAGTCTACGACTTGTAGTACTTTCACTCGCCTTCCTTGTATCCAAATTATAGTGAACCGACTATATAACAGCATCTGACTGACTACGATATTTAACGATATCCAAAAAGCTGTATTTAAAGGAAGGGATCATACGATTATCGTTTGGTCCCTTTTTTATGAAGTCTTAGTC
>NZ_JBVFXW010000039.1:0-27255 GCF_055522395.1 Psychrobacter sp. TPE 89C | reverse complement strand
AGTGTGGATTCGTCCATGTGAGAGTAGGTCATCGTCAGCTCTCTATTCTAGATAAACCCCCTTTGACTTATGTCAGAGGGGGTTTTCTTTTGCCTGGGGGTTTTCATAGATAATACTTAATCACTGTTAAAAGGTATGAAGGAGTGCACGTCATTGCTTTTATTGCTATATTACTTGTTCTTAATATTGCATAAATCAATGTACCAAGGGCGATATTCAATAATTATTAGCAAGGTTTTAGGATAAACAATGAATTTTGAACCCGCTGTAGTAAGTGCAATAACCGCTTTGGTAGCAATTATAGTAGGGCCACTAGTAAGCATTTGTATTGCTAAAAATCAAATTAATGCTTCTGTAGTTTCATCTAATCGTCAAGTATGGATAAATCGTCTGCGCGATGACTTAGCTACTTTAGTAGCTATTATTCATCACATGCCATCCGCTCATGCTAATGAATCAGTTTCAACCAAAGATGCAATTTCCGATTACGGTAAGTTTGTAGAAAAGTTTCAGGTTATAAAGCTCCTTATCAATCCGAATGAAGCTGATCACCAAAAGCTAGTTAAGTTAATAGAGTGCGCTGATAAAAAAATGATTGAGTCAATCAATAAAAAAATAGCTGTGGCCAGTGAATTTGAAACTATTGGTCAAAATATAGTGACACAATCTCAAATTGTTTTAAAAAAAGAATGGGAACGAGTCAAAAATGGTCAGTAGTACATATCCAAATCTTGTCAACATTTTAGAATTTACTTTAAAAGAGTCTATCCATTACTGGTTGCTTAAATAAATAAGAAATTTATATATTTTTTACAAACTACTAGGGCGTGTCATCAATTAGCGGAGATATTTCAGAACAGGCTATACTTAGATCATATTTAGGAATCTGAGATTGGACGCTATGACAAGACGACATTCCCTACGAGATGACCAATGGGAGCGAATTAAAAAACTTCTGCCAGGCCAACCAAATGACGTTGGTGTTACTGCAAAGGATAACCGATTATTCGTAGAAGCCGTCTTGTACCGCTATAAGACAGGCGTACCTTGGCGTGATCTACCTGAACGTTTTGGCGACTTTAGAGTGATTTATACTCGTTTTAGCCGATGGTCACAAAAAGGCGTATGGGAACAGGTATTTAATCAGCTCTCTGACAAACCGATGATGAATATGCCATGCTAGATGCCACTATTGTTAAAGCTCATCAGCGACGTGCTGGAAAAAAAGGGATCAAGCCATTGGGCGAAGCCGAGGTGGACTAACGACTAAAATACATACCCGTACAGATGCGCTAGGTAATCCTACGGGTTTTTATTTAACAGATGGGTCAGCTCATGACCTGTGTGGCTCAGATGAATTGCTCGATGTCAGTATTAGCCAAACTTGGCTTGCCGGTAAAGCTTACGATGCTGATACCTGTGTCATTGAACGTATTAAAGCAGTACAAGGCAAGGCAGTCATACCTTCCAAGTGTCACCGACTGCAACCAAGAGATTTCGATAAAGAGCTTTACAAAGCACGGCATTTGATCGAGAACTTCTTTGCCAAAATTAAGCAATACCGTTCGATTGCCATTCGTTATGATAAGTTAGCCAGTCATTTCCTCAGTGCGGTTCATCTGGTTTCTTGCGTTGTTTGGCTTAATTGATGACACGCCCTAGTTAAATTGAGTTCAATAATTTCTATCCAATATGAACATAGATGTTGTTAGACCTCTCACATAAGTTATCACTAGCCTATTTAGCTATGTTAACGAAAGTGGAGGTCAATGGAATATTACTTTCACAAGAGGTCTATCGGATCAATTTATTCCAAGCTCTTTTATATCATTTGAGATGGTTTTTTGAGATACACCTAGATAATTAGCAATTTGACTTTGAGTCATTTTTTGAAGTCGTAATTGCTCAACTTGTGCTTGCCTTTGAATTTTCAAGTCTGTAGTTTCTATCATAGTTTTAGAATTCTGATTTATACCATTTGCGTTATGTTTTTCAATTATAATTCGATTACCTTCTAAGTCTTCGGCAGTCAATTGATAACCATGCTGACTTGAGTTGATCGAAACATTAGCTAATCGTCCATCCTGCACAGCTTGTAAGCTTTGGTAAATATCTGCTGGAATACTTACATTGTGTGGCACTGGAAAAGTATTTGGTAATTGTTCGATAAATGGTGTTGATGGAAGTGTTAAATCTTTATTATTTGATTGTCGTAACATACCTGTGTCCTCAATAGTAATAGGTAAAAACTTTTGAAACTCAATATTGCAAAGTAAAGTTATATAGTTTGCTACGTTACAAGCGCAGTATAGAAGCTGTGTTTGTCCATAGTTTTGTGGCTGATAATACACAATATTAGACTGTTTGTTGATAATTGAGATGATTATGTCTATAGGTTCTGGTATTGTCCCCCAAGGAACTATTGGGTAATAAACTAGGCGTAGTAATCCTTTCGTATCTTTAAGGAAATGGACTGGCAATATCTGTCCATTTGATAAAAGAATATATGTGTAGTAATAATTCCCATCTACTGGAGATGCATAGTAAGCCTGTGTAGTATACATTTTATATTCATTAGTAATTTCTATACTTACTAGTATGTTCAATTTGTAAGTACATGTCAATATACTTTATCTATGTTCTACTATCGGCCTGAATGCTTCCAACGCTGCTTACTCGTAATATCTTGTTATGATTGACGCTCAGAACGACTTCGCAAGCATTCAAAGCAATATTCTTTCCCATAAAAAAAGCCCGTATTAGCAAACTAGTACGGGCTTTGATATTTAATAAGCTAAGCTAGCACTTAGCTAACTATTAAGTACCTTCACCAAACTTACCAATTTGAAAGTTATTGGCTGCTTGCATGATTTCTTGCTGACGATTCATTACAAATGAATCGTATTGAATAATCGGTTCGCGCAATGCTCGTCCTGTAATTAAGATCATTTTGATATCTTCTTAACTATCGCCTAAAACAGCTCACCCATCTCAACGTCTCCCTCAAAATCAAAGCCTAACTGCTCATCTTTTCGCTGTCTCATCTGCTCGATACGCAGCTTGCGTCCTGCGATAAGCCTTAGCACCTCGCGCTGCTGCTCTGTTGTCATATCATGCCATCGTTGGCGTTCCGTTCGACTGCGCAGGCAACCAAAGCAATAGCCTTTTTTATTACTTTGACATACACCAATGCATGGATTGGCAATCTCGAACAGTTCAAACTGCTGATTCATGGCGACTCCATTGCTATTACCGTTATTCCTTTAACTTGCCTAATTTATTGTCTAGCCTCATTGTAAAAGATTATTATGTCGCAAATGCTGAATAATAGTGTGCCATTTTATTGTTATAATTTTTGTTTAGCGGGTGCTATGCTTAGCTTTAATGGCTACATAAGATAATCATAACAAAATTAATAAGTGAGATTGTAAGTGAACATTATTTATATTCATGGACTAGACAGTGATGCCAATTCTACTAAAGGAGTACTGTTAGAAAAATATTGTCAGCAGTATCATCCTGATATCAGCGTATATCGCCCTGATCTGAATAGTGCTCCTGAGCAAGTTTTTGAGCACCTAGTCAAGTTGGTAACTCAATTAAATAGAGATGCTGAAACGGTACTGATAGGTAGCTCGTTAGGTGGCTACTTTTCTACTCTAGTGAGTAATCATATAGGTTGTGCTGCTTTGTTATTAAACCCCAGTATTCAGCCACACGTTACTTTGCAGCGGTTCTCTAAAGATTCGACTTTAAATAATGGTACTAAAGATTATGATTTAAGAGGAAATGTTGTCCACTCGACAGCTGGTGGCTGGGATATTACCAAGGCAGATTTGCAATGGTTTGAAGTGCATCAACTATCAGCCGTTAATTATCCTAATAAGATTTCGGTACTTATTAAAGAAGGCGATGAGCTGCTAAACCCTGAGATGTCCAAGCAATTTTATGAAGAGCAGGGCGCGATGGTAACGGTACAAGCTGGTGGTGATCATCGGTTTAGTGATTTTGGTGAGCAATTACCAGTGGTGATTGATACGTTAAAGCAATTGCTATAGGCTCAAATTAAACTTAAATAGACGACATTATCTGACGTGAGCGACTTACTATTGACGTTACTGTCGCTATTTTTCGTTATAATGGCTTAATAGAATTAATCGCACATGAATAATTAAGGATGCATTTGTGAGTCAATATAATGCGCAATCGTTAGAAGTTTTAGAAGGACTTGAGCCAGTACGCCGTCGCCCAGGGATGTATACCGATACCACGCGCCCTAACCATTTGGCACAAGAGGTCATCGATAACTCAGTTGATGAAGCATTGGCTGGTCATGCAAAGACCATCAAAGTTCAGTTGTATAGTGATGGGTCGTTGTCCGTTGAAGATGATGGTCGCGGTATGCCGACCGATATCCATCCAGAGTTTAATCAATCAGGTATTGAGCTAATTTTAACCCGTTTACATGCCGGTGGTAAATTTTCGACCTCTAATTATGAGGTTTCAGGCGGCCTACATGGCGTGGGTATATCTGTCGTCAATGCCCTATCAACACGGGTCGAGGTCACGGTATGGCGTGATAGCACACAGTTTGATATGGCGTTTGAAAATGGTGCGCCAGTAACGCCTTTGACTGAAGCCGTCAGCTCAAACAAGCGTAAGCGCGGTACCAAAGTACACTTTTGGGCCGATGGTAGTTTCTTTGATTCACCGAAATTCAATGTCAAACAGCTCAAGCATAACTTGAAAGCTAAGGCAGTTTTGGCCGCTGGGCTAACGATTGAGTTCACCGATGAGATCAATAATGAAAAGGTGGTTTGGCAGTTCACTGATGGGGTGGTTGAGTATTTAAATGAGCAACTAGACGGTCTTGAGACCTTGCCTGAAGCACCTTTCTATTATAACTATGAGGCAAAAAGTGGCGAGCGAGCAGGTATTACTTTTGCGTTGTCTTGGTTGCCTGATGGTGGGACACCGATTCAAGAAAGCTATGTGAACCTGATTCCGACGGCTCAGGGTGGTACGCACGTCAATGGTTTGCGCACGGGTATCTTAGAGGCATTGCGCGAGTTTTGTGACATTCATAATTTGCTGCCGCGCAGTGTGAAGTTGACCGCAGAAGATGTGTGGGATGGCGTGAACTATATCCTGTCTCTTAAGTTTTCTGAGCCACAGTTCTCTGGTCAAACCAAAGAACGTTTATCTAGTCGTGAGGCTGCTGGAGCGGTACAGACATTGGCAAAAGACGCCTTTAGTCTGTGGTTAAATCAAAATGCGGATATGGGTACGCAAATTGCTGAACTGGCGATCAATAAAGCAGGCCGTCGTCTAAAATCTGCCAAAAAAGTCGCGCGGAAGAAAATCACTCAGGGGCCAGCATTGCCTGGTAAATTGGCAGATTGCCGAGGTGATCTGCGTGATGGCGCTGAGCTGTTCTTAGTAGAGGGAGACTCTGCTGGTGGTAGTGCCAAGCAAGCACGAGACCGTCATTATCAAGCGATATTACCGCTGCGTGGTAAAATTCTAAATACATGGGAAGTGTCATCAGATACGGTACTATCAAGCCAAGAGATTCATGATATCGCCATCGCTATCGGTGTCGATCCTGCCTCGGATGATTTGTCTGAGCTGCGTTACGACAAGATATGTATCTTAGCGGATGCGGATTCTGATGGTTTGCACATTGCGACGCTGATCTGTGCTTTGTTTGTGAAGCATTTCCCTGCGCTGGTGGATGCCGGTCATTTGTTTGTGGCCATGCCGCCTTTGTACCGAGTTGATGTAGGCAAAGAGGTTCACTATGCGTTAGATGAGCCTGAGCTTGAGCATATTTTGGCCAATGTACCGGGCAACAAAAAAGCTCAGATTACTCGTTTTAAGGGTTTGGGTGAGATGAGTGCAGAGCAGTTGCGTGAAACAACTATGAACCGTGATACTCGACGTCTGGTGCAATTGGATATGGATGATATGGTGCTTACTAATAGTGTCATGGATATGTTGCTTGCGAAAAAACGCGCATCTGATCGCAAGTCATGGCTTGAGAACAAAGGCAATTTGGCTAACATTCCATAAATGCCTTTGTTAGCTTGCTCGTTATAATCGTACTTATTTATAGACATCTCATTAATGCTAATTCATAAATAGAGGGTTTGTTAAGCAATAAAAGCTTATAAAACGCAACTTAGTCGCATAAGCTTAATGCTATTATATAAGTATCTTTTATTATATGGTGCCATCATGACATCAAAGTTTTCTCATCGTTCTAAAGCTTCTTCGTCTAAGCGATCTAAAATTTTACCCAAGCTCAGTAGAGCGCAGCTCGGTGACTTAGTTCCAAGACGTGGTAATAAAATTGCACCTTTCATTGCGTCAACCATGCTAAAAGCATCGGGATGGACTACCGTTGGTGAGATACCAAATATCTCGCAGGCGGTGGTATTAGCGCTACCGCATACTTCTAATGTCGATGGTGTGTATGCGATACCCAGTCTATTTGCGCTAGACTTGCAAATTAGTATTATGGGTAAGCACACTTTATTTAAAGTACCAGTCCTTGCGCAACTACTACGCTGGATGGGCATTATCCCTATTGATCGTAGCAACAAGGGTTCGGTGCTGCAATCAAGTATTGATAAATTCAAAACGGGTGAGCCACTGTTTTTAGGATTGTCACCAGAGGGTACGCGCCAATACACTGAGAGTTGGAAAACAGGGTTTTATTATTTAGCATTGGGTGCTGGTGTGCCGATTTTACCAGTCGCTATGGATTACAATACCAAGGAGATACGCTTTATGTCTCTGGTCTATCCTAGTGGTGATATCGATGCTGACTTGCCAAAAATCTACGAGCAATATGAAGGCGTGATTCCAAGATATCCTGAGCGTCTATCACAGCCTCTACAAGACGTGAATGACTCAGCTAATTAAAAGGCTTTAAAGTAGTTATTATAATAGCCTTTATTTAAAATCCCCCTGATATACATATATCAGGGGGATTTTCTCTGTAAACATTAAGAGTGTTTTCTAATATTTCTTAATTGGTTTAATTTGTGAAGGTGCTAACCCCGCCATCGACAGGTAAGTTCAAACCCGTAATAATAGCCGCATCATCGCTGGCGAGAAACATCACAGCCGCTGTCACGTCGAAAGGAGTGGCTGTTTTTCCCAGTGGAGAGTGAGTAACGAATGGGTTTGAACTGACATCTGTTGTGACGAACCCAGCAGTGACCGCATTGATACGCACGTTATTTGGTATATTTTCTAATGCCAGTTTTTTGGTAAGTTCAGTCAACTTACTTTGTTCCGCTTTATACGTGTCAATACTCCAGTCTGCTGATAGATCAGTCAGTGCTGATATATTAACGATATTACCTTTTGTTTTTATTAGCTCTGGAATGACTGACTGATGAATGCCGACAGCAGTGTCTATATTGACCATGACATCAATATGATTATACTTCTCGAGTACATGCTCTACTAATCTTGCCGTTTGGGTTGGATCGTTGATATCACTGGTCACGGTAAGGTGGTTACCTGTGTTGATCCATGTGTGGTCTTGTGGCAGATCTTCGTAGATGTATCCTAAGATATCAGAATTAATACCAACAATGATACAGTTGGCTCCTTCTTGTGCGAATCGCAGCGCGGTTGCCCGACCGATATCTGAATCTGCGCCTGTTATGATGACGGTCTTTTCTTTAAAGCGCTTCATATTGTTCAATCCTTGTTATTATATGAGAATGATTAAATAAGTTTGACGAATGTATGGCCTGTCCACTATAAAGTCATTAAGTCGCTGAACTGGCTAACCTTAATAATATAGCGCTTGTGCTATGTTTTCTTATATCAGTATTATTTTGACTCTATAAGATAGGTATTCTCTAAGGCAGTCTATATATACAAATTCGTGTATAAGTGATGCTACTTTGCTATCATCATAACAATTCAGCACTGTGAAAGCGACTGTGTTTCATCGTGCTAATCAGCAAAAATAACATACCATACAATATAGCCATTCAATAATAAAAGGTCAGAACTTGTGTCCCATTCGATTACGACAATGCCCGACTGGGGCTATCTTACTACCGAGCTGGTCTGTTACTTACAAGCAGATGCTACCGCAGTCGCTTTAGCTGGCATGCATATGATTGAGCATGACTATAATGCTCAGTATATCGCTCGTCACTATCAATATCAGTTGCCACTTGGCAAGCTACAGCTGCTTGAGCTAACCTTATACTTACCATTTGATACGGGATCAGCTAATATTGAGGCTATACGTATGATCGCAGTAAAGTCTGCGCTTGCATGGTACAAAGCATCACTGTCTCAAGATGAAGATAATAATGCAGTCGGTTATGAGGCTTTGATCTTCGATATTCAACTTGTGGGAGGTGATAGCTCTGCACAAAACGATAAAGATAGTGAAAAATATAACGCCCTACAGCGACTGAAACACAGTTTTGGTGCGCGTTATTTTTTAGAAGACCTAGTGGTAGATATGAGTGAAGGTCAGCAGCAGCTACAAGTATTTAGCTGGGATGATTGGTACTCGATAGCGGCAGCGGTACGCACACCATCTGAGTTATGGCGTTTTTTGTCGTATCATCTAGAGCAGCTACAGCATTCGGCCACGAGTCATATACCAAGCTTTGAATCAGAAGATTTATTGGTTGAGAAGTTCTTACAAAGTCCAGGTTTATTTAATTCTGCTATTGCAGTTGATAATGCACTCATCAAAAACGAGGCACAGGATGAGCCTAATTCAGCACTTGTAGCTATAACGCTCGCATACAAAAACCAAAGTACAACTGCGCTGATGTATCATCAGCATATGCTGCAAGCAGCAACACTATGGTCTCAGCTAAGTATGCAAATGATAGAGACGTATAGTGAAAAGCAAACAATTAATAATGATGATCAGTTAGACGTACCGCTTGTTTACTGGCAGCAACAACTGCTAGGTGAATCTCTGTTTTCACGTCACGAACTTATCCGCACGCTATATAGACATCCCAAACAAAGCGCCTCGTTGCAGAAGGATGGCTATGTCGTACACCAACATTCTTATGAGAGTTTGGGTCGACATTATGTACTGGTGTTTTATGGTCAGGAGGCTACAGGACATAATAGCAAAGCGGCTGTTCAACCGAAGTTGGCACAGATTGCAAAAGATGTTGCTACACGTTTACCAATAATTGAGCTTCATCATATCATTGTGTTGGGCATTGATTTTATCACCGAGGCTGATGAGACCTTTATCGATATTGATCTATGGATTCAGCCAGTCGATACCATGACTCAACGTGAACGTCAGCTAACCAAGCAATTGCAACGTCTCAAGCATCAAGATATTCAGCATCAGAATAGTAGCTCACAGCCAGATCAACAAACAGCTTCAAATACAGCACCAGCAAATAAAGATTCTAAAAAAGATGGTCAAGGGGATAGGCGACCTCAAGTACACTTAAACCTTTCCATTCCTGCGCGAAAAGATAAGTAATAAATTAAGCTCTCTACTATGTAACAGGTGATGAGCAATACAATCCACAAGTGACTGTATTAAGCGCCATAAAAAAAGACAGCCTAGGCTGTCTTTTTTACATTTGAAAATTCAGAATAACTATTTATTTATTGTTGATATCGTCATTTAGACCGCTACCAGGCAGTAATACGTTGCCGTCATTATTGATGTCATCAGTATTAACAGGAGTCGTATTCACTACATCTGTACGTAAATCGTCAGTTGACGTGGTTGTAGCCGCAGGCGTGTTTTCACGCACTGAATCAGCCACTTTTTCTTGAGTTGACGTCTCTGGCTGAAGCGCAGATTTTGCTTTGGCTTCGGTACGCTCATGATCCATCTTGTCTTGCATCTTACGTAGGAAGCGTGCTGCTGCTTCTTGACCACCAAGACCGAATGATAGGGCAAAAGCAACGGCTACTGCACCTAATGTTAGACCAAATGCTAGATTAACGATTGAATCTGCAATACCCATCGCTTTTAGACCCATGGCTAGTACTAAGCCCATGATCAATACACGTACGATATTTGCTAGGAATTGTGAACCTTGCTCAGAGCGCTCAACCACACCTGCAATAATGTTAGCAAGCCAAAACCCGATGAATAGGATAATAGCACCAAGGATGATATTAGCACCAAAGGCAATGAACATTGTGATGATAGCTGAAATAGGCTCAAAGCCTAATAAGTCAGCAGCGGCAATGGCAGCAAACAACATGGCAAAGAAGACAATCGCATAACCAACTAGGTCAGATACTTTCTTATCGCCCATGGTGTCTTGCAAGCCGACTTTAGCTGGCAACTGGTTGATTTGAGTGTTTTCGATAAGGCCTTTAATGATGTTGGCAACCATGCGAATTACATAGAAAGTTACCACTAAAATGGCGACTGCCATAAAGATATTTGGCAGTGCTTCCATGATTTTATTTAGCATATTCGTCGCAGGACGAGCAATAACTTCGATCTTTAAAGCATTTAGTGCTGCAATAATAGTTGGAATGATAACCACTAAAAATGCTAATGAACCAGCAATGTTAGGTAGGCTGTTTTTTTCGCTTAAGCCTGCTTTTGAAGCCAGTTCCTGTACATTGAAAGTAGATACAAGGTTGGTTACGATGCCACGTACTACTTTAGCAATGATATAACCGACGACAAAGACTACAGCTGCAATTAAGATATTAGGAATAAAGCTGAAGATTTTATCAACCATATTGGTTAGTGGTGCGAATAAACCATCAAGCTGTAATTGACCAAGTACCATAGTCAATACAATTAATAAGATGAACCAATAAACCATATCAGCGATAGTGCTGCTCATTGGTTTTACACCAGCTTGAGCACTTAGGCGCTCGTCCATTGACGTTTTAGACAATGCCGCATTGATGGCTGTACGCACAACAGTAGCCACAACCCAACCAATAACACCGACAGCGATAGCACCGATGAGGTTAGGAATAAATGCCAACACTTGATTGATCATATTTGCGAACGGTGTCGAAATTGAGTTCAAATTCAATTGGTTCAGCGCTCCAGAAATCGCGATGATAAAGATAAACCAAAATACGATTTTGGAAATAATACCTTCCAAATCGTAGGTTTTACCTGTTGAAGAACTCATGCGTTGGTTAAGATTAATCTTAGATAGTACATTACGAACTAGGGCTGCAATACCAAGTGCAACCAACCAGCCAATGATAAATATTAAAATGGCACCGATAATGGAGCCGATAGGCCCACCAAGATAACCGTTGAAAGATGTGTACATTGGATTCATTTGATCCTCCTTGAATCATCATACAGAGGCTGCTAAACAATATCGTCAATGTGGCTGATATCGAATGTGACCAATACATAATGGTTATAATAAATAGTATTTTCCAGAATAAGCTATAGAGTGATATTCTAATTTTCGAGTCGTTAGTCTTATCAAAAAATGTCTGTGTACTTTGTATTTATAACTTTATTGCTGATATTTAGATATCTTTGATAGGGTAAACACTTGACTATTTATCACCTTAACTGGTTCAGCTTAGCTGATGTGTCAGTAGATTTAAAGACAGAAAGCTTAACCTGTTACTATATTTGTGTGATAACTTGTTATTATATATATAAATATTAACACATACTGTACACTCGTCCGATAATTTTATTCCAAACATGGCTCCTAAAACTAAGATTTGCTATTATAGAACCATGTGACATCTCGCCACTATTCTTACAATTTGAGAGTACTTTATGAAAAAAATCACTACTTTAAGCGTTAGTGCACTTGCTAGTGCTATGTTGTTAGTAACAGGCTGTAGCACAAATAATGGTAACCAAGAAACGGCTGCTCAGAGTGTTTCAATTACCGAACAAAGTTCAGCAAGCGAAAAGGTCGGTTACAGCTTAGGATATATGATGGCTGAAGGAAATAAAGAAGCGGTCGGCGATCTGAATCTTGATACTTTTGAAAAAGGCTTCCGTGATGGTTATGAAGGTACTGATTCAGCATTGACTCAAGAGCAAATGCAAGAAGTATTGACGACGTATCAAAAAGAGCAAGAAGAAAAGTTCGTCAAAGAGATGGAAACAAAAGCTGGAGACAACAAAGCTAAAGGTGCTGCGTTCTTGGTAGAGAATGCTAAAAAAGAAGGTGTAAAACAAACTGCGTCTGGCCTACAGTATAAAGTAGTAACCGAAGGTACTGGTAAATCACCAAAAGCAACTGACGTGGTTGAAGTGAACTACGAAGGTAAATTGATTGATGGCACTGTATTCGATAGCTCTTATGAGCGTGGTGAGCCAATTGAGTTCCCACTAAATCAAGTTATCGCTGGCTGGACAGAAGGTCTACAGTTGATGAAAGAAGGCGGAAAATATGAGTTCTATATCCCGTCAGATATCGCTTATGGCGAAGCTGGTAATGCAGGCATCGAGCCTAACAGCACGCTAGTATTTACTGTTGAATTGTTATCAGTGAAATAATGAGTATTAGGGCGTGTCTTCAATTCAATCGATAGTTATCTAAATGGGTTAAAAATGGCTAAATCTTGCCAAACGGCGTCAAATAGCTAACTAATATCTCGATATTATCTGCGCTATTTTCCTTGTTTGACTGCAATTTATCTCATTTTTATCACCATTTTTATCACCATTTTTAAAATGAGGATATGCCCTAGTAATTATTTAGTGTTAGTACTTACTAATCATAATACTTAATAATAAAAAAGCCCTCTTAAATTAGAGGGCTTTTTTATGGCTAGATTTTATAGCTCTTAACTGATCATAGTTTTCAACCAAGTTTCTGACTTTTAAGCGTGTTCATTTAATCAAGGTGCTCTACATCAGCATTTTTGCTAATGCACTAAACGTACTAAAGATTCTTTTGGAATACTTTAGAGTTGCGACCGTTATGATATTGCTCTTGGCGTGCTTCAGGCAGTGCACTTGCTTCAACTTCTGCAAAGCCTTGTTCGACAAACCAATGTGCTGTGCGAGTCGTCAACACAAACAGTTTATGCAGACCATGGCTACGTGCTTGTTGTTCCAAAAATGCTAGCAAATCAGCACCTCGGCTACCGTTACGATATTCAGGATGTACGGCAACGCATGCAATTTCTGCAGAATCCTTATCCAATGGATAAAAGGCTGCACAGCCCAAAATCATACCATCACGCTTAATGACACTATAATGGTCAATCTCTTGTTCTAAACATTCGCGTGAGCGGCTGACCAAAATGCCTTGTTCTTCTAGCGGCGATAATAGCTCGATCAATCCTACTACGTCATCAATATTGGCGCGGCGAATTTCTTCATAAGGGTCATGGCTAATCAGTGTGCCAGAGCCATCACGAGTGAAAAGCTCTTCTAGCAATGCGCCATTTTTGGCATAAGAGATGATATGTGTGCGATGAACGCCTTTGCGACACGCCAAACTTGCACAGTTTAAGAAATAATTAATTTCGCAGTTCAAATCCCGATCGCGCAAGAAGCGGTCAACTTCGTTTGGAATCATTTCGCGTAATAGCCGATCACCATCATTGATACCGGCTTCTTCACCCAAGAATATTAGTTTGTCAGCACCAAGTGCAACAGCGGCATTGAGTGCAACGTCTTCAGCAAGTAAGTTGAAAACTTCGCCAGTCGCTGAATAGCCCATCGAACCTAAAATGACAATATGATCATGAAGTAGGTTGTTTTTGATGGCTTCAACGTCGATAGAACGTACTTCACCAGTCATCTGGTAATCAATACCATCACGAATACCGTAAGGACGCGCTGTGACAAAATTACCTGAGATAGCGTCAATGCGTGAGCCATACATGGGTGAGTTTGCCAGTCCCATCGATAGTTGCGCTTCAAGTTGCAGGCGAATCGCGCCTACTGCTTGTAAAATAGAAGGCATTGCTGCTCTTGGGGTAATTCGAATATCTTGATGCAATGGAGAGGCGATACCTGCTTCTTTTAGGTTTTTTTCGATTTGCGGTCGTGCCCCATGAACCAGTACCAACTTGATCCCTAGGCTATGCAATAGAGCAAAATCATGGATAAGCGTGCTAAAGTTGGCGTGATTGACCGCTTCACCGCCAAACATAATCACAAAAGTTTTACCACGATGTGTATTTATGTATGGAGCAGAGTTGCGAAACCAATGGACGTATTCAGGGTTAATCTGGGGCATGGCGCTAGTAGTCATAATGGGAGCAGCAGTCGTTAGAATAAGAAAAGGTGCGTAGCAAAAAGATGCTGGCCGCTAAAGATTTACCATAGCAAAAAATGCCGTTATGAGCTATCTTTTATTTCAGTTGTGTTAATGAATCCTTATAGCTGATTGACTATATACACAACCTCAACACGGGGTTAGTGTACGTACAAATGCTTTTTGTTATGCTAAACGCTATTGCTTTACAGATAGCGAACGCAGATAATCAATAAAAACAATGAGCCTGACACCATCACTTGATTGGATGCGACTTTATAGGATGATAGATTGTTCTTCATTTACTATGAATAATCGGCTATCAACAGTTATCATGTGCGTCATAGCAGATAGGCTCAAGTCTATAAAGTAAGCCAGCGCTAAGTAGCAGTATTCGAAATCATATACAGCTTCACATAAAGAATACGGCGATGAGTGTTTGAAAATATATTAAACCCTTTTCCAGTTTTACCAATTGCGTTCTACCGATATATCAACCAGGGATAATGAAAACCATGAAAAAAAATAATCAATTTGCTAGCCCGTTTAGCGCTTGGAGCGGTCATCGCTTGTTTCACGTTGTCGCCGGTACACTCATCGGTGCGATGGTCGTCACAACACAAGCCTCGGCGATGCTGCCTACGCCAGAGCAAGCTGTGGATAGTAGTTCAGTTGCGGTGCAAGCCAATGCCAATCAAGGTTCAAGTGCACAAGCCGTGAATAGCAAAATCACAGCATCATTGATTAGTGTTGATGCAAATGGTGAAGAGATTTTGGTTCCTGTCAATGCAAATACGCGCCTACAGTCAGGCAATGTCTTAGAGTATCAAGGATATTTCACTAATACCAACGCTGATCGTGTGCGTAAAATGACGGTCACTATGAGTATTCCTGATGAAGTAGAGTTAATGCGTACGGTAGCACCAGAGTTCCCGTATGGTAGTGTCGACGGTAATAATTTTGCGCGTATGCCATTGCGTACGAGAGTAGACAATCAGCTGCAAGATGTTGATATGAAATACTATAAAGCAGTACGTTGGGATATGGAAGGCGTTGGTCTTAACGACACAGTCGCAGTCAAATATCGTGCACGTGTGAAGTAACTATCGTGCCCGTGTAAAACGACATCGATGTTTGAATATTAGACTTTATTTAATCGTATTTTCTTCGTCATTATTTACACAATTATAAAAAAGCACCATAGCTCATTGCTGTGGTGCTTTTTTATTCGAGTTTAGACTTTTAGATAGGCTACTTATTTATCGTTCAGAGGGTTGCATACTTGCTTTCAGATTTCTGCTTTATCAACTGTTTGATTGCATTGATTTGTGAGGTGGTAGCCTGAGACCCAGCCGTAATGAGGGCACGGCGCTGGCTAGTATCTATTGAGCTGATGTGACTGACAGCAGGAGTAATGACAATATCTGCACCATCTCGTTCACGACGCATTGTTGCGCTATGATTGGTACTTGGTTGAGCCGCGATCGTATTTTCTAGCAATCCCCAAAAGCTGCTGAATGAGTTGAGGTTCGGTAAGCCGTTAAGCTTAGTGGCATTATCGTCACTCGCATCTGTCACATCTACTGCGATGATAATATCAGCACCCAAATCACGAGCGCTATCAACAGGTACTAGGCTAACCACACCGCCATCGATATATTTTTTGCCGACTTTTTCAGGGATACGCGGGGCGATAAAGATATTAGGAACGCTACAAGACGCCTGTACAGCAAGTCCTGCATTGCCAGTGGTAAAGACTGCTTTTTTTAGCGTGTTTTTTTCGGTAGCAATTGCTGCAAAGCGGATTGGAAAATCTTCTATTGCGCGTTCGCCTACTTTTGCATTGATAAAGTTTTTTAGTTTGATGCCTTCAATAAACCCTTGATTGGATAAAGTGAAATCAGTCAACTCGCTATCCGTAGTCGTCAGTGCCAGTCGTTCAAGCTGTGCAGACGTGTATCCGCTTGCATATAGGCTACCAACCAAACTACCAATACTCGTGCCAACGATAATTGTAGGTTTAATGCCGTTCTCTTCTAGTGCTTTGATTACTCCCACATGAGCAAAGCCTTTAGCGCCACCACCGCCCAATACTAAGGCTACGCTAGGTGATTCTATTTCAGGAACTATAGGTGTGACACTCGCTGGAGTCAGTGTGCTACAAGCACTGATGACTAGTCCTAGTGTAGTAAGTATGCCCACACGTAGTAATGATAAATGATGATTGAGTGGATGGCTGAAAGTGGGAGCAGGCATAAAAAGACCTTAGAGAGTTGTATAAGTTAGAAAATAATACATCAGTTATTGCTATGATATAGATGATTCATTTATCTTAAAGACTTCGCACAGCCATACTATGAACTCGCTGAGTATAGGTCATGGATTATGAATAAACTCTTAATCCCAAAAATATGGCTGACGGTGTTAGATTAGTTTGGTCTACACGATATATATTTGCATACGTTTGCTTTGTTATTCTGGGCTTTGGGAGAGGGGTTAGACTATTAATAACAGTCATAATGACTTAGTATTTTATATCAAATTGATAACTATAGTTTTTATAAGATGCAGCAAATGTAGACTAAGAAAATTGAATCTATAATACTTAAAAACATTAATACTTAAAAACAATCTCGCTAGGATCTTTGATGCCAACATCGACAAGCCCTTCTTTAGCTCACTCATCAGACCACTTTAGATCTGATCTGCCAGTTTCAGCGCTAGATATGCCTGTGACAGCGCTGGCAGGCGTTGGCCTAAAAGTCGCAGAGCAGTTAGCACAGTTAAATATAAAGCGAATATTTGATTTGCTATTACATCTGCCACGTGATTACGAGGATCGTAGCCGATTGGTATCCATAGCAGACGTGGAACATGGGCAATCGGGGTTAATCACTGGGCGTGTGGTACACGTCGATACTAAGCGCAGTGGCATGACGGTAGTGGTAGATGATGAGACAGGGACGATATCCTTACGATTCTTTAAGGTTTATCGCGGTCTTGCGCAAACGATGAGTTTGGGTACACAGCTGCAGCTGTTCGGCGAAGTCAAAGTCAGTCGATATGGCAAGCAGATGAGTCATCCTGAATATCAGATTATTACTGATAGTGTTGCCATGACCAATACAGGATTACAGCCGATTTATCCTAGCGTTAAAGGATTACATCAAAATAAGCTGCGCACCTTAATCAAATTGGCATTACAAACGGTCCGCAGCCAAGGTCTGCCGATGACCCTGTTTACGCCCACAGATTTTTCAGTGGTGGCTGATCTACCGTTGGCACCTTTTGTGCCGACGAATTCATTAACAGCAGAGCATGATTCTTCAGAAGATATCTTTTCGACATTGGCACGTAGTGTGCCAGACAATACAATTGGTAATAGCGTTCATAGAGGCGGTGCAACAGCCTATGATAGCAATCGTAGTACTAGCAGCAGTGCTAATAGCGAAATCCATACGGCAGCAGCTCGATCGGCGCACAACAATGTCTATAATTTGACGATATTTGAAGCCTTAGTCTTACTACACACGCCTCCAACTTATACCGATGCTGGACAGCAATATAAGTTATTAACCCAGCTGAGTGCCCGTACGCATGCTGCCTGCCAGCGTTTGATTATTGAGGAATTGACTGCGCATCAGCTTAGTTTACTGTATCGACGCCAACAATTGCATCAACACAAAGCGCCCAAATGTGCCACTCAAAGTCCATTGGCCAATGCCTTATTTGGCGCATTGCCTTTTGACTTAACGGGTGCACAAAAAAGAGTGATGCGAGATATTACCGCTGATATGGCTACATCTATTCCTATGTTGCGGCTGGTACAAGGCGATGTGGGTGCTGGTAAAACGTTAGTAGCGGCGGGCGCAGCGGGCTACGCACTTGATAGTGGCTGGCAAGTGGCTGTGATGGCACCGACTGAGATTTTAGCTGAACAGCATTTAGTTAATTTTAAACAATGGTTTGAGCCGTTGGGTATCGGTGTTGGCTGGCTCGCTGGCAAGCAAACAGCGAAGCAACGTCGTGAATCATTGGAAGCAATCGCTGAAAACACCGTGCAGATTGTGGTCGGTACGCATGCGTTGTTTCAAGAGCAAGTACAGTTTGCCAAATTAGGCTTAGTAATCATTGATGAGCAGCATCGATTTGGCGTTGAGCAGCGTATGGCATTGACCAATAAAGGTGTGGCCAACAGTACACCGCATCAGTTGATTATGACCGCCACACCGATTCCACGTACACTAGCTATGAGTGTCTATGGCGATATGGATACCTCTATCATTGATGAGTTACCACCGGGACGTACGCCGATTACTACGGTGACCATTGATCGGAACCGCCGTGATGAGGTGATTGAGCGTATCGCTATTAATTGCGAGGCAGGTAGGCAAGCATATTGGGTCTGCTCATTGGTAGAAGAGTCTAGCGTATTGGATGCACAAGCGGCCGAAGCGACTTATGAAGATTTAAACGAGCGTTTAGATATTCGTATTGGATTGGTACACGGCAAAATGAAGTCTGCTGATAAACAAGCCATCATGCAGCAATTTAAAGCAGGAGAGCTAGACTTGCTCATTGCCACAACAGTTATCGAGGTCGGTGTTGATGTGCCCAATGCCTCGTTAATGGTTATCGAAAATGCAGAACGCTTGGGACTGTCACAATTGCATCAATTGCGCGGGCGAGTAGGGCGCGGCTCTACTAAAAGTTACTGTGTGCTACTTTACCAAAAGCCATTATCAGAGACGGGTACTGAGCGCTTGAATGTATTACGTGATAGTACCGACGGCTTTGTCATTGCCCAAAAAGATTTAGAGTTGCGTGGGCCGGGCGAGCTACTCGGTAAGCGCCAAACTGGCAATGTCGGTTATTATTTAGCCGACCTCATTCGTGATGAGCAGTTGTTTGCGATTGCTCAACGTTTGGCCAAGCATTTAATTGCAGACCCTACACGTAAAGCGGATGTCAGCCAGTTGATACATCGCTGGATGCCAGAGGCCAGTCGTTATACCAATGCTTAACCAATTAACCAAATCTAATCAGCTGTGCAGTTTACATCAGTAAATTGATGCTCAATAAAAAAGAGGACAGCCAATGCTATCCTCTTTTTTATTTGCCAAAATAAAGCTATTTAGATTTTTTTACTTTCTTCAGTGATTTTTTGAGATCTTTGAGGTTTTTCTTTTGCTGTTTAACTTTTGCTTTGGTCTCTTTAATCTCTTTCTTAAGCTTCTTCACTTCTGACTTATTAGCCATGATTGGCTCCTTTGTTGATGAGGTCCTCTTAATAATGACAAATTACCTCGTAAATTCAAGTCTGAACTGTAGGTAGTATGTATCATTGGTTTTCACAGTTTATTATTCAAAGGGCCATTACCGCATCTCAAGCAATTCAATGTGACGTCACACTTAATCATAAAAGTATCTTTATTAAATACGGTGTAATAACCTCCAATCATGTATTCGATTTGGTCATTAGACTTTGAGATGAGAGGCATATGCGGACAAAATTTAAGTAGGAATGTTGGGCTATGCTGGCGTGTTTATTCTGAATTTATTATCTATACTATAATCTTTAGTGGCAATATCTTTATTAAGTTCAATGTCTTACTATATCCTAATAATGACCAAAAACTGACCCCTCAGGTATCTAACATAATTGACCCGCCGACGAGTTAGTCTACAATGTTAAAAACCCTTATTAATAAGATGGGACTGCATCATCTTGTTTCCTTTATGCTTTTTACGGCGTTAGTACCGTGCTTATTTATAGAGACCAACTATGAGTGATTTTAAACACCCTGATAATAAGCAAGCGCCGACTAGCGAGCAAACCCCCGATATTGAGAATTCTCAACGAGCTGAGCTACCACCGTATCGTCAGTCTGAGTCATTGGTGAATAAACCCTCCTCAAAGTTACCATTATGGTTGTTACCTGCTTTAGTGGCGGTGCTGATTATTGGTGTCCTGCTTGGAAAATATTGGGGTAATGGTGAAGTAGAGGCAGTTGATTCTCCAGATGCTAGCAGTGCGCCCAGTGATGGTACTAGCGACGGCAGTACAGAGCAGGCGGTACTGTCAGTAGAAACAATCGCGCCAAGTCAAGATGATATCGGCAACACGTTAAGTGCTGATGGGACTATTAATGCTAAAGATACGGCGAATGTCAGTGCGAAAGTAAACGGCGTGGCTATCGAGCGTATCTTGGTCGAAGAAGGCGATCGTGTCAAAGCAGGTCAGGTATTGGCCATGTTCGATACCGATGCGATGGAGCAGCAAGTGCTACAAGCAGAGGCGGACGTAGCAGAGGCAGAAGCAACGCTGGCCAACGCTAGTGCTGACGCAGCGCGCGTATTACCATTGCTCGACATTGATGCTATCAGTAAACAAGAAGCCGATCGCTATCGTACTTCTGAGCTTCGAGCCAGAGCGTCTTTGCAAGCATCAAAAGCTCGACTAAGCACTCAGCGCTTGAGTGTTGATAATGCTCGAGTGGTCGCACCAGTGAGCGGTATCATCAGCGAAAAAATGGTTGAAGTGGGTATGGTCGCTGGTGGTGAGCCATTATTTACTATTATTAAAGGCGGTATTTTAGAGTGGCGCGCAGATATCGATCCCAAACTCATCGGTGAAGTCAATGTTGGTACGCCAGTACGTGTGAGCTTACCGGGTGGCGACTCTGTAATGGGTCAGGTAAGCCGTATTGCGCCAACGGCAGATAATAACCGTCAGATTACTATTTATGCCAGTTTGGCTGCCAATGTACAAGTACGGTCAGGCATGTATCAGACGGGTGAGTTTCTACTAGGCAGTGCCAGTACGCAGACAGTGCCAAACAGCGCCATCGTGAGCAACGATGGTTATGACTATGTCATGCTAGTTACTAACATGAAGACTCAAGATGGCAAAAATACAGGTCGTATCAAGCAACAGCGAGTGACATTGGGCAAGCGACTTGGCGATAGTGTAGAGATCACAGAGCCATTGCCCGCTAATAGTCAGATTGTGAAGCAGGGCGGGAGTTTTTTAAATGATGGTGATTTAGTGCTTGTCGTGAATGGTGCAATTCAAACAGGCAACCAAGCTGACGCGGCTGCCGATAAAACCACGACTGGCACAGATAAGCAGGCACGCTCATGAGTTTAAATGTCTCAGCTTATTCGATTAGAAATCCGCTGGTTGCTATTTTGCTGTTTGTGCTCCTGACGTTAGGCGGCATTTACGGCTTTATGCAAATGAAGGTGCAACAGTTTCCAGATATTGATTTACCCGCAGTTGTTGTGACCGTCACCCTCCCTGGTGCAGCCCCTTCTCAGATTGAAAACGATATTGCAAAAAAGATTGAAAACAGAATCACCAGTATCGAAGGTGTTAAGCGCATACGCACGACGTTACAGACAGGTGTTGCTACGGTGGCAACAGAGTTTGTATTAGAAAAAGACATCCAAGAAGCCGTCGACGATGTGCGTTCAGCCGTCGGAGAAGTGAGCGGAGACCTTCCTGCAGCAGCCAATGACCCTATCATTACTAAAGTATCGACAGCAGGCTTTCCGATTGTGACTTATTCAGTCGCTGCCGATAATATGAGTGTTGAGGATTTGTCTTGGTTCATTGATGACACAATCACCAAGCGCTTATCAGATATTCCTGGGGTCAGTACGGTCGGTCGCATCGGTGGCCTTGAACGTGAAATTACAGTGGCAGCAGATCCTATTGCGCTAAGTGGTTTGCAGTTCTCGATTGCACAGTTGTCGCAGCAGTTGAGCGGTATTCAGCAAGACAGTGCGGGCGGTGAAGCTGAGGTAGGTAATGCGACCCAAACAATTCGTGTATTGGGTGCAGTTGAGCGGGCACGTGAGCTCAATGACTTGCAGATAGCAGTGCCAGCTGGTGGCACACAGGCGCTTGGGCGTATGGCACAAGTGACTGATGGTGCTGCCGACCCAAGCTCTCTTGCCAAGCTTAATGAGCAGACCGTTGTGGCATTTAACATTACTCGTTCGCGCGGTGCTAGTGAGGTTGAGGTCATGCAGCTAGTCGATGCGGAGCTTGCAAAGCTGACCGCAGAGATGAGTCAAATCAAGATTGATAAAGTTTATGACACCGCAACGCCAGTAGCAGAAGATTATAGTGCCTCCATAAAGATGCTGATTGAAGGCGGCATATTAGCCGTAATCGTGGTGTTTCTATTCTTACGAAACGTACGCGCGACCATCGTTGCCGCAGTTGCGTTACCACTATCAGTGGTTCCTACTTTCTTAGCGATGTATCTGTTTGATTTTAGCTTAAATATTATCTCCTTATTGGCCTTGTCCTTAGTTATCGGTGTCTTGGTCGATGATGCTATCGTTGAGGTTGAGAACATTATTCGCCATCTCAGGATGGGTAAGACGCCTTATGAGGCAGCGATGGAAGCCGCTGATGAGATTGGGCTGGCGGTAGTGGCGACGACCTTTACTTTAATCGCTGTATTTTTGCCGACGGCTTTTATGGGCGGTGTCGTGGGTCAATTTTTCCGGCAGTTTGGCTGGACGGCTGCTTTGGCTATTTTTGCCTCTCTACTGGTCGCGCGTCTGATTACGCCTATGATGGCAGCGTATATACTCAGACCAGAAAAGCATCATGTCGAAAAGCAAAGCAAACTGATGACGTGGTATCTAAAAACCGTCACGTGGACATTGCATCATCGCTGGATAACGATCGGTGTGACGCTGGTACTATTTGTGGCTTCGTTAGGATTGGTCAAATTATTACCGACCGCTTTTATCCCTGATAATGATATTGACCAGACACGAGTGGCGATTGAGCTAACACCTGATGTGGCACTAGCAGATACAGAACGGGTTGCAGCATTAGCGAGTGCTCGCATCTTGGCATTGCCAGAAGTCACCAACATATTTACGTCTGTCGGTGAGGCACAAGAGTCGATGGACTCGGATTCCGGTAGTGGTAAAGCAGAAAATATAGGCAGTCTGGATATCGTATTGGCTCCGCGTGCTGAGCGAGATTCGAAACAACAGGTTGAGCGCAAGATTAGCGCGATACTTTCGGAGGTGCCAAGTGCTCGTTTTACGGTTGGGCTATCGAGTGGCGGTGAGACGGGATACAACTTTTCGCTGACCAGCAGCAACCCTCAAGTACTTGAAGAGACCGCGCAGCAGATTATGTCCGATATTCGTGCATTGCCAGGTACAGGATCAGTCACTAGCGACCGCAGTCTACCGCGTCAAGAGCTAACCGTGACGCCTGACAGACTAGCGATGGCAGACAAAGGCGTGACCACACAAGATATCGCGACTACCTTGCGTATCGCGACGGTCGGTGACTATGAGCAAAGTCTGTCTAAGCTTAATTTGGATACACGGCAGATTCCTATCGTCGTACGTTTGCCTGATGTCGCAAAACAAAACGTCAACCAGTTAGAGGGGCTATACGTATCTAGTAATAGTGTCGCAGGGCAAGGCGTGCGTATCAGTGAAGTGGCCAGTTTGGATTTCGGTACTGGGCCTGCTCAGATAAAACGTCTCGATCGTGAGCGTGCGATCAGTATTACGGTACAGCCTGCAGACAGTGAGCTTGGCGAGTTGGTACAAGCAGTCAAAAAGACCCCGACAATGCAAAATTTGCCTGCGTCAATTACTATTATTGATCAAGGGCAAGCCGAAAATATGGCTGAGCTATTTAGTGGTTTTATCATCGCCATGTCAGTCGGTATCATCTGTATCTTAGGCGTGTTGATTCTTCTGTTTGGCAAAGTGCTACAGCCTTTTACGATTTTAGTGGCATTACCTCTATCAATCGGTGGTGCTTTTATCGGTTTGGTGATTACTAATAGCAGCTTGTCGATGCCTTCGATGATTGGTTTTATTATGTTGATGGGTATCGCAACCAAGAACTCTATCTTGTTAGTGGATTACGCTATCATCGCCCAAAATCGTGGACTAGCACGGTTTGATGCAATGGTCGATGCCTGTCATAAACGTGCTCGACCGATTATTATGACGACGATAGCGATGGGCGCTGGCATGTTGCCATTGGTCTTTGGTTGGGGTGATGCAGATCCTACTTTCCGTCGTCCGATGGCGGCAGCAGTATTGGGCGGTTTGGTAACCTCGACGCTACTCAGTCTCGTGGTCATTCCAGTGGTTTATACCTTGATGGATGACGTGTCAGGTTGGTTCGCTAAATGGCTGACACCAAGTGGCAAAGATAAATCAACTATAGATAGCAAAGTTTAATTTGGTGCTTTAATTTTTTATAAGTCAGATTGCAAAAATGAAAAAGACAATATCTATCGATTAGATATTGTCTTTTTATCGCTATATGAGCGCGTATGACGATCACAAAGGATGTGATTGGCTTGTCATTTACTGCACAAAGGAATGTCATTATGGGTCATGCTTTTCTCTCAAAGGCGCTATTATCCTATCGCAAATTTCTATTGGGTTTATGTCTAAGTACAGTAGGCATCGTCAGTAGTTATGCGACCCCCTATCATATCGATTCTACCCGTACCAACGTACGTTTCGCCATTGAGCCTCTCAATACGTCAACGATTACTGGTGGCTTCTATAATTTGAGCGGTCAGCTTGATTATGACCCAATGGCTAAGGCAGGCAATATCGCTCTCATAATTCCTCTGAATACCTTAAATACAGGTAACAAAATTTTCGATACCATGCTTAAAAGCGCAGATTTCTTTGATATCGAAAAATTTCCAGTGGCTCGTTTTAAGTCTACCAAATGGCATTTTTTATCTAATAAAGATACCATTAAAGTTGATGGCCTATTGACGCTACATGGGCAGACCAACCCCGTTACGCTCACTGCTACCAAGTTCAACTGCTATTTAAATCCGATATTAAAAAAATCGGTGTGCGGTGGAGACTTTACGACGACTATCGATAGAACGAAGTGGGGTATTAGTAAATATACAGTGTTAGGCATGGCAAAAAAGGTAAAGTTAGATATTCAAGTGGAAGCTGTAAATCAATCATATTGATATTCGAAGATACGATGAGTTGTGACGTAATTTTGAAAACTATGATAATAATATCTATAAAATCTCCCCTTAGTAAATGTCATGTTCTTAAAAAATCCGCATTATATTTGAAAATATGATGACTAAATTTTGTTATCGGACTGTTGCCGACATACTTTTACTCTTACGACATCAAAAATTGACGATATAACTTAATAAATATTCAACACTCAAGAAAATATAAGGAGTGTCGATAAATGGGGAGATGAAATTAAAAGAGTATCAAAAAAATAGTAAGTAGGAATTATTAAGTAAAAATTAATAATTAATTGAAAGGATATTGTTTGGTTATGGGGGTTTAGAGCAGAAATTATCGAAAGTAGAACTTGATATGCTGATATAACAAAGATGCTATAGCAATTGCAAAATGTCACAAGAAAAAAATAAACACGTTAGACTGGTAATTTTTGTACTACTGAAAGCCAAAGTTATTAATTGGTAGTCTTGTGTTCGGAAATTATGACTGATAAAGATTGGATCATAATGTTCTGATCTCAAATTGAACATGATAATAGCTTAAACAATTATCGTAATTTTATTTATGACAATGCTATTTGTTAAATGGATTCGAGCTGCATGACATACCGTTTAGGCTTATTTTTAACTGATACATTAAATCTGTAAATCAAGGAATTAATCAATGAAAAACCTTACTTTGTCTTTATCATTAATTGTTGGCGCCGCACTTACTATTCCAAGTCTGGCCATGGCTGCTGAACAACCAGTCGTACAAACTGCGACTGCAGACACTACCATGCAAACCGAAGCTGGAAGTATGGATAACGGACTTCAAACTGAAACTGAAGAGTTTAACAATATGTCTGATGCCGAGAGCATGAATGATATGGCTCAGACTGATGATGGAAGTATGGATGATATGGGTCAATCTGATGCCGAAAGTGATGGTACTGTTGAAGTTGAAGAAGAAACTGCACAACCATATTTATAATTAGAAAGTTAGTTTCTGTTGTGAGTAGTTGCCCACCATGCAAATGATTGCCCTTAAGTTTAATAAAACCGATCGTGTTATCTCATTAGCAGTGATGAAACTTAAAACAATATGCAGAATCAAAAAGGCAGCCATTAGGTTGCCTTTTTTGTGTTGTTATGGATAGGTGACGATTAGCAACTTCAAAGATCAATGACTCTAATGACGGATAAAGCTAAGGTGACTGATAGTATAAGCTTACTTGATGGCGGCCAAAATGTACTGAGATAACTGCACTCATCTATATAAGTTAATTCGTAGACAGTAGTGGAAGTATGCAAATGACTGAAATCTAATTAAGGGCATTTAGTGTTCGGATATAGATGTATAGCTGAGCAACTACTTTAGGTCAGTTATCTATATAAGGTATCCATATTGCGATGTTTACATACTCATCTGCACTAATGTACTCTGGATATGCAAAGGATATATAGAGGTATATCATGAAGTCTGAAATGGTCGAAGTTCCATTACAAAATGAAAATTCAAAAACTAACTAGCTCACCAAATTACTAACCCCATGATAAGTAGCCAGTATTTTTGAGGGATTGAAGCAAACTGTATGTATAGTTTCTAAGAAACATTGACCCTCACTTTAAACCGAGTATACTGCGTCCCAGTTGGAAGGGAGAGTGTTTAAGAAGCGAGCAATCACTTAATGAATATTTCGAATTAATTAGTTTTAAACTAAATAGAAATTACCTCTTGACTCAGAATTTAAACCGTCTATAATACGCCCACATCAAGACGAGCTGGACAGCTTATATGTCAATTACATATAAACAACCCAGTTAACTTGAGTGAGACAAAATATAAAAAAGCTTGACAATCCCAATCATTACTATAAGATAGTCGGCTCGCTAGATAGCTTAACCGGCAACGGAAAAGATTAGATAGTGAAAGCAATACCCTATATATCAGTTACTGGACGACAGTGATTAGGCATTATTTAAAAGCATAACTAAAGAACAACTTGTGTGGATTTTTGCTGATTCAGAATGTTAAAAAATAAAGTTGG